>JADGQI010000058.1 GCA_017881905.1 Chloroflexota bacterium | reverse complement strand
GCGCAGCGATGATCGGCCCGAGACCGCGGTCCCCGGTCGCCTCGACGACCCACGGGCGCCCCGCCGGCAGGACGAGCACGGGGTTCGTCGAGTCGGCCGCGAGGTAGCGCGGGACGACGAAGCCGATGCCGTCCCGGACCTCTGCCTGCGCCAACGCCCGGAAGACGGCCGGGTCGACCATCGGCTGGTCGCCGAGGACGATGAACACGCCGGCCGCGGCCGCGCCGATGCCCTCGTCGACGCCCTCCTCCGCCTCGAGCCGTTCCAGGGCCGTCATCCCGACCCGGAGCGAGCTCGATAGCCCGGCCTCGGGCGTCGGGTTCATCGTCCGTCGCTCGCCGTCCCAGGCGACAGCGGCCTCGACCCGGTCCGCGTCGCGTCCGAGGACGACTACCGTCCGGGCGATCCCGGCCGCCCGAACGGCGCCGAGGACATGCTCGAGGATCGGTCGACCGTCGAGCGGGGCGACGACCTTCCCACCGCCGAACCTGGCGCCGGCTCCGGCGGCCAGGACGATCGCCCCGTACCGGCGACTAGCCGGATCCGCCACGGGCCCTCCGTGCGTCGGCCAGACAGCGCACGATGGCCGCGACCGAGCGATCGCCGTCGGCCTCGGTCGTGGCCCAGTTCGAGACCGAGATCCGCATCGCCGCGCGCCCGTGGAACACGGTCCCACCGAGCCAGGCCGTGCCGTCCTCCTGGACGCGAGCGACCACATCCCGGGTGAGCGCGTCGTCGTCGTCGAACCGGACGAGGACCTGGTTGAGGACGACCTCGTTGAGCACGTCGGCGCCGGGCTCGGCGGCCAGCCCGTCGGCCATCCGCCGGGCGACCGCGCAGTCCCGTTCGACCATCTCCGCCACGCCCGCCCGTCCCAGCGACCGGAGGGCGGCATAGACCCCGAAGGCGCGGGCCCGTCGGCTCATCTCGGGCACATAGTCGATCGGGTCGCGCTCGGCTCCCTCGGCCGACGGGAGGTAGGCTGCCGAGATCCCCATGGCGGCACGATGAGCGGCGGCGTCGCGGACGAAGACCAGCCCTGAGTCGTACGGGACGTTGAGCCATTTGTGGGCGTCGGTCGTCCACGAGTCCGCCCGGTCGTGTCCGTCGAGACGTGAGCGCAGGCCCGGAGCCGCGGCGGCCCACAATCCGAACGCCCCGTCGACATGGAGCCACGCCCCGGGTCGGGTCGCGACCGCATCGGCGACCTTGTCGAGCGGGTCGAAGGCCCCGGTGTTCACTTCGCCCGCCTGGGCGCACACGATCGTCGGACCCGGGCCGAGCTCCGCCAGGACGCGGTGGAGCTCGGCCGGTCGCATCCGACCCTCCTCGTCGGTCGGGATCCGGATCGCTCGCCCGCGCCCGAACCCGACCATCCGGAGCGCCTTGACGAGCGACGAGTGGACGTCCGCCCCGACGATGACCTGGATCGGCGGCGCCCCGCTCAGTCCGTCCTCCTCGACGTCCCACCCCACCGTACGAAGCACGCTGTGCCGCGCCGCCGCGAGTCCGGTGAAGTGGGCCATGGTCGTGCCGGTGGTGAACCCGACCGAGCAGCCCGCGGGGAGCCCGAGCAGATCCGTCAGCCAGCCGCCGACGACCTCCTCGACGACCGCCGCGGCCGGACTCGCGACATAGAGGTTGGCGTTCTGATCCCAGGTCGACGTCAGCCAGTCGGCGGCCAGCGCGGCCGGTACGGAGCCACCGATGACGAATCCGAAGTAGCGCGGCGAACCGAGCGTCACGAGACCTGGCTCGACCGCCGCGACCAACCCGTCGATCACGGCGCGCGGCTCCTCGCCCGCCTCCGGCAGCGGACGGCCGACCATCGCCCGGAGGTCGTCGGCCGTCACGCCCCGGGCCGGTCCGACCCGTCGGCTGGGGATCGACGACCGGTAGCCGATCGCCAGCTCGGCCGCGTGCCGAAGGAGATCCGGCGTGCCTGCCTCGGTCTCGGCCGGTGATCCGAGGGACGTCCGTGCGGGTCGATCCATCTCGGGCCCCTCCCCTGTCCGGTCGAGCGCCGTCCTCGAGGTCACGCCCGCGCGGCGGCGAGCTCGAGCATCGGCCGCCCGGACCCACCGTGCCGGTCCGCGACGATCTCGGCCATGATCGCCAGCGCCGTCTCTGCCGGCGCGCGTCCGCCGAGGTCCAGCCCGATCGGCCCGTGCAGGCCGGCCAGCTCGTCGTGCGTCACCCCTGCGGCGAGCAGTCGCTCGCGGCGGTCCGCCTGGGTCTTGCGTGAGCCGACCGCCCCGACGTAGCGACATCCACGGCGAAGCGCCTCGACGATGGCGGGCTCGTCGAATTTCACGTCGTGGGTCAGGACCGCGACCGCATCGGACGGTCCGAGCCCGATCTCGTCGGCCACCTCGTCGGGCCAGCCCACGACCAGGCGATCCGCATGCGGGAAGCGCTCAGGTGTGGCGAACGCCGCGCGCCCGTCGATGACGACGGTCTCGTAGCCGAGCTCGCGGGCGAGCGCGACGAGCGGGATCGCGACCTGGACCGCCCCGACCACGACCAGCCGCGGTCGGACCGGGAACGCCTCGACGAAGAACGATCGACCGGTCAGCTCGACCGTCCGCGACGTGCCGCTGGCCAGGGACTCGAGGCCTGCACGGACGAGCTCGGCGTCGGCGCCGGGGTCGCCTAGGGAGCCGTCGAGCCGCCCATCGTCACCGACCGCGAGGACGGCCGCCATCGGCTCCCCCGCCCCGGGCTCATGCGGCCCGAACTCGGGACCGGGCGAGTCGGTCGGAAGGGGGGTCACGATGGCACGCCCACGCGTGGCATCCTCGCCGGCCTCGATGATCTCGGCGCGGACGGTCGGCTCGATGAGGACGTCGATCGTCCCGCCGCAGGCCAACCCGACGTCCCAGGCCTGCTCGTCGCTGATCCCGTAGCGGATGACCCGGCTGACGCGATCGTGGCGCGCCCGCTCGATCTCCTCATACGCCGCACCCTCGACGCAGCCGCCGCTGACCGAGCCGGCGATCCGCCCGTCGGTCGCGGCGAGCAGGACGGCGCCCTCGGGTCGCGGCGCCGAGCCGAAGGTGCGGACCACGACGGCCCGGCCGACCTCGACGCCCTCGGACCGCCAGGTCTCCAGCGTGTCGAGCAGCTCCCTCATCGTCGACGGTCCATCGCGACAGCCTACGCCGGACCGAGCGGTCGCGCCGTTGTGCCGCCCGACCCGTCGTCGACCGGCGGGACGGCGGTGACCTGGTAGACCTCAGGTCGGGTGCTCTCGATCCGGGGCGCATGGGACGCGGAGCGAGCCCCTTCGCCGCCGAACCCTCGCGCCCGGCGAGCAGCTTCGCGCCGGGTGGGTGCGTCGGACAGGAGGACGCCGAGGCGCTCGAGGCTGGCGAGGGTACCGGCCGGGACGAAGTCGTCGATGAACGGCATGGCCGCCGACATCCCGCCCGCCAGCGGCTGATAGCCCGGGGTCGACGCGAGCGGGTTCAGCCAGATCAGCCGGTGGCAGCTGCGCTGGAGCCGAGCGGTCTCGCGCGCGACCAGGCCCGGGTCGCCACGGTCCCACCCGTCGGACACGACGACGACGACCGCGCTGCTGCGAAGCGCGCGCCGGGCCCACACCTGGTTGAACTCGCGGAACGACTCGCCGATCCGGGTCCCGCCCGACCAGTCGGTCACGGTAGCGGCCACCCGATCGAGCCCCCGGTCGCGATCGCGATCCCGCAGCAGCCGGGTGACGCGGGTGAGCTTGGTCCCGAAGACGAACGCCTCGGTCCGCACGGTCGACGCCGCGAGGGCCTGGCTGAACCGGAGGAGCACGCGAGCGTGACGCTCCATCGACCCCGAGATGTCGCAGATGACGACAAGGCCTCGCGGCCGGCGGACGGGTCGGCGCCAGACCCAGTCGAGGACGTCGCCGCCGGTCGCCAGGCTGCGCCGGAACATCACCCGCGGGGCGACGACCCGGCCGTGCCGGTGGAGCTCGCTCCGGCGGGTCCGTCGCTGCTCGAGGTTCGGGATGAGCAGGTCGATCAGCCGCTCGGCGTCGCGCAGCTCGGCCGCCGTCATCCGGTCGAACTGCCGATGGCGGTCCACGGCGCCCGCGCTGTAGGCCTGCTCGCTGATGATCAGCCCGTCGATCTCCTCGTCGGTATCCTCGGTATCGGTGTCCTCGCCCGGGACGGCCAGCCCTTCCTGGTCGGCGTCGGTCATCTGGCGGTCGGTCCCGGACTCCGCCTCGACGCCGCCGGCCGCCTCCTCGTCCTCGTCGGACTGCACCGTGTCCACCGGCGCCTGATCGATCCCCGGACCGCCGGCCAGACGCTGGCCGCGCGCTCGCCAGAAGCGCGCGAACACCTCGTCGTAGACCTCGAGATCGTCCCGCCGCCGGACGAACAGCGTCGCGCCGGCCGAGCGGACCTGCTCGCGATCGCCCAGCTCGACCAGCCCGAGCGCCCGGGCGAAGTCGATCGCCGCGCCGAGGTCGGTGGTCAACCCCGCAAGGCGCAACGCTCGGGCGAAGCGGACCGCGCTCCCGGTGAACCGCTCGCCGTCGACGAGCAGCGCCGTCCGGCCACCCGGCAGTGGTGGCAGGATCAGCTTCGGATCGGGTGTGGGACCCATCGACGGCCTGTCCCCGGCTCAGCCGCCGGCGACCACCTCGTCGAGCATCCGCCGGCCGGCCTCGCCCCGGATGTGCCGCACGTCCTCTTCGTACTTGAGCACGACCCCGAGCGACTCGTCGATCATCGCCGGCTGGAGCTCGGTCGCGCCAAGGGCGAGCAGGGCGGACGCCCAGTCGATCGTCTCGGCGACGCCAGGGACCTTGGTGAGGTCGGCCTCGCGCAGCCGGTGGACGAAGCCGACGATCTGGCGGGCGAGCCGATCCGGCGCCTCGGGCACCCGGGTCAGGACGATCTCCAGCTCGCGCTGGAACGTGGGGTAGTCGATCCAGTGATACAGGCAGCGCCGCTTGAGCGCATCGTGGACCTCGCGGGTCCGGTTCGAGGTCAGCACCACCCGTGGCGTCCGCTCGGCGCGCACGGTCCCGATCTCCGGCACGGTGACCTGGAAGTCGGACAGGATCTCGAGCAGGTACGCCTCGAACTCCTCGTCGGCCCGGTCGATCTCGTCGATGAGCAGGACCGGGGCGTGGCCGTCGGTCGATTCAAGCGCCTGGAGGAGCGGACGCTTGATCAGGAACTCTGGTCCGAAGATGTCGTGGGCGGTCGCTCGATCCACCCGGCCGGCGGCCTCGAGGAGACGGATCTCGAGCATCTGGCGCGGGTAGTTCCACTCGTAGACCGCGGAGTTGACGTCCAGGCCCTCGTAGCACTGGAGCCGGATCAGGCGCGTGCCGAGCGTCGTCGCCAGGACCTTGGCCAGCTCCGTCTTGCCGACGCCGGCCTCGCCCTCGAGGAGGAGCGGGCGGCCGAGCTCGAGCGCGAGGAAGACCGCGGTCGCGAGCGAGCGATCGCAGATGTAGTCGCCACCGCGGAACGCCGTGACGATCCCGTCGACCGAGCGGGTCCCCTCGGGACGATCGTCGGCGGTCACGTCGGACGGGGGCGCGGGATCGGACATGCTGCGGAGTCTACCCGTCCGGTGCGTCGAGGTCGCGGGCGTAGGCCGGGAAGCGGAAACGCATCGACCGGGTGAGGATCCCGCCGACGCCCAGGCGGGCGACCGTCGCCGGCGTCGCCGGCTCCCCCGACAGCAGGCGCGGCAGCAGGAGGTCGGCCGCGGTCGCCTTCGAGTACGCCCCACACGACGGCAGACCCAGGAGGTCGGTCCGGCCGATCCGCGCCAGCCACAGCATCGACCCCGGGTGAGCCGGCACGCCGTGGCGGACCACTCGACCGCCGAGGCGCTCGATCGCGACGTAGAACGGGTCCTCGGGATCGGTGCTCGCCGATCCGGCCGTCAGGACGAGATCGACCCGCTCCGAGCGTCGACCGCGGACCAGCGGCGCGAGCGCAGCGGTGACCGGGTCGGCCGAATCGGCGACATAGACGACATCGACGAGCTCGGATCCGAGCGACTCGACCTTGAGCCGGACGCTCGCCTCGAACCGCTCGCGGGCGGGAGCGTGGACCGACTCCTTGACCAGCGCGGCGACCCGCCGACGGGTGAACGCCGCGACGCGGACGACGCCGCCCTTGCCCGCCCGCAGCGCGACGCGCTCGGCTCGCTCGACGACCTCGGACGGGACGACGTGCGGCGCGACCTTGACGCTGGCCACGAGGTCGCCCGCCCGGACCACCTGCCCGTCGAACAGGGTGAACACCTCGACCGGGTCGATCCGGTCCATCCGCTCCACCAGGTCGCCACGGATATGGAGCAACCCGTCGGTCGCGGCGAGCACGTCGACCCGGCTCTCCGCCGGCCCGCGCGTCGTCACCCCGGGCCCGGCGACGGCGGCGGCGAGGCGGACAGCGGCGTCGTCCTCGTGAAGGTCGGCGACCTCCGGGACGAGCACGGCGATCCCCGCGTCCGCCAGCGCGCGCGGCTCACCGGCGACCCGGACAGCCGGGGCACCGAGGACGGCCAGATCGGCCGCCGTCAGCCGACGGCCCTTCGACCAGCGTTCCCCGTCCACGACGAGATCCCGGACGAGGACCCCGCCCTGGACGTCGATCCGCGGTCCCGTCCCCGGGACGACCCGCTCGAGCCGCACCCGGTCGCCGAGGTCAGCCGGCGGCGCCCAGCGCCGCCTCGATCGCCCGCCGGACGTGGACCCTGGCCATCTCGGCCCGGTAGATCGCGTCGGCGTGGATGTCCGATCCGACCGCCACCCCCTCGGCGGCATGGGCCGCGGCGGCCGCGATCGCAGCTGCCCCTCCGTCGGTGCCGATGAGGGCGGCCTCGACCGCCGACGCACGGTAGGCGGCATCGGCGACCCCGGTGACGCCGATCCTCGCGGTCGTGATCGAGCCACCGGTCCGGCCGACGACCGCCGCGGCGCCGACGATCGAGTATCCCGAGGCGGGCTGCTCGAGGTGGCGGTAGGCCATCCCGACCCCTGTCGGCTGGGCGGGGATCCGGATCTCGGTCAGCAGCTCGTCCTCGGCCAGGTCGGTCACGAACGCGCCCTCGAAGAACGACGTGGCGTTGACGACCCGCTCACCGCTGCCCGAGCGGACGACGAGCGAGGCCTCGAGGGCGAGCACGACGGCGGGCATGTCCGACGCCGGGTCCGCGTGGGCGATCGAACCGGCGACCGTCCCGCGGTTCCGTACCTGGACGTCCCCGATATCGGCGATGGCCATCGCCAGCAGCGGGACCCGGGACGTGGCGAGCGCCGAGTCGAGGACCTCGCGGTAGGTCACGAGGGCGCCGATCGCCAGCCCGCCGTCGGGCAGCGCGCGGATCCCGCGAAGCTCGGCGAGCCCCCCGATGTCGACGAGGCGTTCGGGTCGAGCGAGCCGGAGCCGCATCAGCCCCAGCAGGCTCTGGCCGCCGGCCAGGACCTTGGCCGTGCCCGGGTTCCGGGCGAGGATGTCGACCGCCTCGGCGACGGTCGTCGGACGGTCGTATTCGAATGCGGCGGGGATCACGACCGAACCTCCTGGGACTGCATCGCGCGCCAGACCTTCGGCGCGGTGAACGGCATGTCGAGATGCCTGACCCCGAACGGCTTGAGCGCGTCGATGACGGCGTTCGCCACGGCCGCCGTGCTGGCGATCGTGCCCGCCTCCCCGACGCCCTTGACCCCGATCGGATTGACCGGCGACGGCGTGACGGTCTCATCGAGCTCGAGGTTCGGCATCCACGACGCCCGCGGCAGCGCGTAGTCGAGCATCGAGCCCGACAGGAGCTGCCCGTCGTCGCCGTAGATGGCCTCCTCCCAGAGCGCCTGGCCGACGCCCTGCGCGATCCCGCCGTGGAGCTGGCCGTCGACGATCATCGGGTTGATCTTGTTTCCGACGTCGTCGACCGCCACGTAGCGGACAAGATCGACCTTGCCGGTGTCCTCATCCACCTCGACGACGGCGATGTGCGTGCCGAACGGCCACGTGCAGTTCGGCGTGTCGTGGTACGCGGTCTCGTCGAGGTACGGCTCCATGCCCTCGGGGAGGCTGAACCCGAGGTCGAGTGCGAAGGCGATCTCCTGGAGCGTCTTCTTCTTCTCGGGGGAGCCCTTGACCCGGTACTCGGCGCCGACGACCTCGATGTCGTCGACCGACGCCTCGAGCATGTGCGCCGCGTACCGGCGCGCCTTCTCGCGGACCTTCCCGGCGGCCTTGATCGCCGCGGTGCTGCCGACCGAGGATGTCCGGCTGCCGTACGACCCGTAGCCGAACGGTGTGCCGAGGGTGTCGGAGTGCTGGACGATGATGTCGTCCATCGCCAGCCCGAGCTCCGAGGCGATGATCTGCGAGTAGGTCGTCTCGTGACCTTGGCCCTGCGGCTGGGTGCCCATGGTCAGGATCACCTTGCCGGTCAGGTGGACCTTGAGGTTGGCCGACTCCCACATCGCGGCGCCCCAACCCTCACCGACCGCGCCGATCCACTTGGACGGGGCGACGCCGCATACCTCGATGTAGGTCGACAGGCCGAGGCCCAGGTGCTTGCCGCGGGTCCGGGCCTCAGCCTTGGCCTTGTCGAGGTCGTCGTAGCCGACGGTCATCAGGGCCTTGTTAAGGGCCGGCTCGTAGTTCCCCGAATCGATGTAGATCTTCTCGCCGTTGACCGCGGTGCCGAGCCCCGACGGGTTGTCGTACGGGAAGGCATCCGGGGCGATGAAGTTCTTGCGCCGGACCGCGGCCCGGTCCATCCCGATCTCGGCCGCGAACAGGTCCATCGCGCGTTCGATCACGTAGGTCGCCTCGGGTCGGCCGGCCCCGCGATAGGCGTCCACGAAGGTCGTGTTCGTGTAGACCCCGGTCACCTCGCAGTAGACGTTCGGGATCTTGTAGCAGCCGGCCAGGACGCGCGCGTACAGGGTGGTCGGGACGCCGGGTCCGATCGTCGACAGGCGTCCGCCGAGGTTGGCGTACGTCTTGACCCGCAGACCGGTGACCTCACCGTCGCGCTTTCCGGCGATCTCGAGATAGGTCACGTGGTCGCGGCCGTGGGTCGTCGACTGGTAGTTCTCGCGGCGGGTCTCGACCCACTTGACCGGCCGGCCGCCGATCAGCTTCGAGGCGAGCATGACCAGGGCCATGTCCGCGTAGCAGAAGATCTTGGTCCCGAACGCACCGCCGACGTCCGGCGAGATGCAGCGGACCTTGTGCTCCGGGATGCCGGTCACGAAGGCAGTCAGCAGGAGTCGCTGGATGTGCGGCGTCTGGCTCGACATCCAGACCGTGTACTCGTCCGTCCCGGGGTTGTACAGCCCGATGTCGCCACGGACCTCCATCGGGTTGGGGATCAGCCGCTGGTTGACGATCCGCTGGCGGACCACGACCTCAGCAGCGTCGACGGCGGCGTCGGTCCCGGCCTTGTCGCCGACGGTCCACACGAACACGACGTTGTTCGGGGCGTTCTCGTGGAGCTGGGGCGCGCCTGGCTGGGTCGCCCCCTCCGTGTCGACGACCGCTGGCAGCGGCTCCCAGTCGACGTGGACGACCTCGACCGCATCGGCCGCCTGCTCGGGTGTCTCGGCGATGACCGCTGCGACCCCTTCACCGGTCCACTTCACGTCGTCGGTCGCGAGGGCCCGGGGCATGTTGATGTTGTTCTGGACGCCCGACGAGCCGCCCGCGGGCCAGGCCATCGGGAGTGGGTTGTACGGGACGTCGGCGCCGGTCAGGACCAGGATCACGCCCGGCATGGCCTTGGCCGCCGAGGTGTCGATCGACCGGATGTTGGCGTTCGCATATGGACTGCGGAGGATGGCCATGTAGGTCATCCCGGTCATCTGGATGTCGTCGAGGTAGCGGCCCTTGCCGGTGATGAAGCGCGGATCCTCGACCCGCTTGACCGGTGAGCCGAGGACGTCGGTGGTCATCGCACGGTCTCCTGTCAGGCGTTGGCGGCGGCCGGCACGTCCGTGCCGGCGCGCAGGGTGGAGGCTGCCTCGCGGATCGCCGCCACGATGTTGTGGTAGCCGGTACAGCGGCAGATGTTGCCCTCGATCGCGTGGCGGATCTCGTCGTCGGTCGGATCTGGGTTGCTCTCGAGGAGATCGGCGGCCGACATGATCATCCCCGGCGTGCAGAACCCGCACTGGAGCCCGTGCTTCGCCCAGAAGGCGGCCTGGATCGCATGCAACCCGCCGTCGGGCGCCATCCCCTCGATCGTCGTGACGACGTGACCGTCCGCCTGGATCGCCAGGACGGTGCACGACTTGACCGCTCGACCGTCGAGGTGGACGGTGCAGGCCCCGCATTGGCTCGTGTCGCAGCCGACGTGCGTACCGGTCAACCCCAGGTCCTCGCGTAGCGTCTGCACGAGGAGTCGCCTGGGTTCCACCTCCACGTCCCTCGGGACCCCGTTCACCGTGAGTCGGACCTGCTCAGTCACCAGTCGACCTCCTGCTGGGTGTCTGCCGAGGGAGACGGAAGTGGGCGGCCCCTCCGGGCGCGCGGCGCCGACGAAGGTAAGGTCCGATGGTGGCACCGGGGCGCGACGGAATCAAGCCGGATGTGCGACTCCGATGCGGTCGACCGGCCCGGCTGACGCGTCATCCGGCGCCCCCGGCTCGGGTGGCAGGCCGCGCAGCAACGTCACGGCACCAAGGTCGGTCAGGATAGAGCGGGCCTCGGTTGCGGCGGCGGCGGCGCCCGGGTCGCCTGGGGCGAGCAGGGCCCGAGCGCGGGCCAGGACGGCGACGTCGAACCGGGCGCCCTCCGCCCGGAAGACGTCCGCGCCGCGGTCCATCGCCGCTAGGCTGGCTGGATCCTGGCCAGAGCGCTGAGCTGCGACCAGCCATTCGCGGAGCACCCGGGCGAGGCGACCAGCCTCGAGGCCACGCCCGAATCGTCCGAGGATCTCGGCGACCCGGTCCCCATCACGCGCCTCGAGCGCGGCGACGATGAAGATCATGTGGTCTCCGCCGACGTCGGCTTCGGCGATCAGGGCGTCCAGCCGTCTACCGAGCCGGTTCACCTCGACGAGGTCGCCCGCAGCGAAGGCAAGGTGGCCGAGATCGGCATAACGCGAAGACAGGACCTGCGGATCGGTGACGTCCGGGAACTGCGCGTCGAACCGTGCCACGAGTTCGCGTGCCTCGGGCATCCGACCGCGATACGCGCGCACGTCGCAGATCGTCCCGGGCACGTTGAAGTCCCAAGGCGAGGTCCACTCGCCGAGCACGTCGAGCCGGACGCCCATGTCCTCGATCCAATCCCACTCCCCGAGCTCGAACGCCATCGAGCAGGCGTTCCCGGCGGCCGACCGCGCCCAGCCCAGGTAGCCGTGCTCGAGCGCGAGCTCGGCGGCGCGCAACGCCACCTCGAACGACTCGCCCTGTGCATCGACGCTCAGCCAGCTCGACAGGTTCATCCGTGTCCGCATCTCCGCGTTGAACAAGCCCTCACGTTCGGCCAGGACGAGAGCTCCGCGGAGGAGGGCCACGGCCTCGATGACCCTGCCCTCCGCCGAGAGCGCCCAGCCCTTGCTCGGCAGGAGCTCGGCGATGACGGGGCGGAGCCCGAGCCGTTCGGCGATCGGGAGGGTCGACTCGATCAGCTCGCCGGCGGCGGCCGCGTCGCCGCTCATCAGTCGGGCGCGCACGACCTCGGCGGTCAAGCGGAGCCCGTCGGGGTCCGTGTCGGCGAAGTCGCCCAGGTGCGCTCGGATCCGCTCGGCCTCGACGCGGGCGTCGGCGGGTCGGCCTGCGGCGATCATGGCGGACGTCAGGAGGAGGCCGGCCCGCGCCTCAAGTCCGGGATCGGCTCGCGCTTCGGCGTCCGCGACGAGCTCCGACGCCGCCACGATCGCCTCGTCGATCCGCCCGGCCGAGCTGAGCGATTCGGCGCGACTCTCCCGGAAGCGCATCGTGGCGGCCGCCTCCGTGGACAGCGCGAGCGCCTCGCCGAGGTATCCCGCAGCGCTGGCGTGCGCCCCGATCCTGGTCGATCGGTTCGCCGCCGCCTCGAGCGAGTCGATGGCCAGCGCAGTCAGGTCCGTGCGGTCGCCCTCGTCCGGAGCGCTGCGCAGGGCGTCGAGGTAGTGGGTCGCGACCACGCCGGTCAGCTCCTCGGACCCGATCGCCTCGAAGCACCGAGCCGCGGCCAGGTGCAGGGCCTGTCGCTCCCGGCGGGACAGCCGTCCGTAAGCCACCTCGCGCAGGACGCCCTGGATGAACCGGTACTGACCACGCTCGGGCGACGTCGGATCGTCCTCGAGCACGAGGATCTCGCGCTCGACGAGCCGATCCAGGAGACGCCGCACCTCGACCTCGGGCGCGGATCCAAGGTTCGCGAGCGCATCGACCGTGAAGCTGATGCCGAGCACCGCCGCCTTGCCGACGAGCTCCCGCGATCGGTCGTCGAGTGCGTCGAGTCGAGCCCCGAGGAGCCCCTGGAGCGACTCGGGCACGGCGAGGGGACCGAGGTCGCCGGCGAGGTGGAAGCGACCGTCGGACTCCCGCAGCAGCCCCTGGTCCATCAGCATCCGGACCGTCTCGACCGCGTACAGCGGGATCCCGGCCGCGCGGTCGCGGATCGTGCGTAGGGCAGCTTGGGGGATCCCCGGGACCAACCCGAGCAGGAGCGTGTCCATCGCGTCGTCATCGAGTGGGGCGAGGTCGAGTCGGATGTGGTTCCGGAGGCTCGAGCCGAAGGTCGGTCGGTCCTCGACCAGCTCGGGTCGGGCCAGGGCCAGCACGAGGATCGGCCGGGTCCGCGATGCGCTGAGCAACCCCTCGATGAAGTCGAGCAGCCCCGGGTCCGCCCAATGCAGGTCCTCGAACACGAGGACGGTCGGACCGCGGTCGGCGATCCGTTCGAACAACGTCCGCCACGCGGCGGTGAGCTCCTCGACGCTCCCCGCGGCGGCATCCGCCAGCCCGAGCAGGGTGGCCAGGCGGGGCTCGACACGCGACCGCTCACCCTCGTCGGGGAGATAGTCCGCGGCCATCGCGGCGAGCTTCGTCCGGGCCAGGTCGGGCGGGTCCGATTCGGCGATCCCGGCCCGTCCGCGGACCATCTCGCCGAGGGCCCAGAAGGCCAGGCCTTCGCCGTAGGCAGGCGAACGGCCCTGGTGCCAATAGATCGGCTCGGCCAGGCCGTCGACGTACTTGTCGAGCTCCCAGGCCAGCCGGCTCTTGCCGATCCCCGCGATCCCGAGCACCGACACCAGGCGGGCCCGGCGCTCGCGCCCCGTGGTATGGAGCAGCTCCTTGAGCAGCCGCAACTCGTCGTCGCGGCCGACGAACGGCGCTTCGAGCCGGACCGCCCGTCGGGCGCCACCTCGACCCGCCACCACCCGGGTCGCCAGCCAGGCGGCCACCGGGGTCTCCTTGCCGCGAAGGACCTGCTCGCCGGCGGGCTCGTAGACGACCGCCTGCTCGGTCGCTCGCATCGTCGCTTCGCCAACGAGGACCGATCCGGCGGGCGCTGCCGATTGGAGCCGGCTGGCGGTGTTGACCAGGTCGCCCGCCACCATCCCCTGTCCGTCCGCACCGAGCGACACGGCCGCCTCCCCGGTCAGGACCCCGGCCCGGACCCTGACCGACGACCCGTCCGGAGCGCGCAGGGCGCCGATTGCATCGACCAGGTCGAGCGCCGCCCGAACGGCACGCTCGGCGTCGTCCTCGTGGGCGACCGGCGTCCCCCACACCGCCATGACCGCGTCGCCGATGAACTTCTCGATCGTCCCTCCGTACCGGCCGATCCGTTCGCGCGCGAGACCGAAGTAGCCGTCGAGGAACTCTCGGACCGCCTCCGGGTCGCGCTCGTCGGACAGGGCCGTGAAGCCGACGAGGTCCGCGAACAGGACGCTGACGATCCGGCGCTCGGTCGTCCCTGCCCCGGCGCCATCTCGCGGAGCCCGGCCCTGGGTCGCCTCGCCGGTGCCAGCCGTCGCACCCTCGACCTCCGGAAACGGGTTGCCGCAGGCGCCGCAGAACCGGTCGCCCGGCTCGGCCGGCGTCCCGCACACGGAGCAGCTGGCCGTCAGCCCGGCACCGCACGACCGACAGAACCGGCGGCCGGACCGATTGTCGGTCCCGCATCGATCACAGATCATCGGGCGCCCTGTCGGTCGTCATCGCGCCGAGGATACCTCCGCGGGTCTGCCGGCTTGGTCGACCGACGCAGCCGACTCACCCTCGGCCGCCCGGGCGTCGCTCGGGCGGCGGCGTCCAGCGTCCGAGCGTCGCGCTCCGGCTGTCGACGGCCCGCGGATCGAGCGACGCCGCGATCGGCTCGACATGGCGACGGTCGATGAGCTTGACGACGCTGCCGAGAAGGTCGATCTTCCGTCTCGCGTCCGCTCGCGAGAGCCCGGCCAGGCTGCTCGAGGTGGCGATCCCGACCCGGGACTCCCCGCGGTCGCCGCTCGATGCGGCGTAGCCGACCGCCCACAGGATCAGCTCGGGCCCGTCGATGGCCGTGGTCCGGTCGACGACGCCCAGGACGATCCCTCGGTCAGCCGGAGCGCGGGTGATCAGCCGCCAGTTGTCCGGCCCGTCGATGAGGTCGAACAGGTAGCTGTCGTACGCGGGGGCGAAGACCGTCTCCGGGCCGGCGGCATCGGCGCTCCCGCCGGCGATCGCCAGGGACGTGTGGGGTCGACCCGGCGTGCCCCGCGGCTCAAGTCCTGCAAGCAGCCGCTCCTGCGCCTCGGCGAAGCAGGTCCGCTCGTGCGCGTCGAGGCCGACGGACACGGCGGCGTCCTCGTCGATCTGGATGAACGGACAACCGGCGGCGGCCAGGTCGGCCAGCTCGGCCGCGAGCGCGTCAGCCAGGATCATCGTGAGGTCGCGTCGCCGGCCCTCCGTCGGTGCGAACCTGCGCCCGAGCGTGTACGGCCCCGGCAGGCACTGCTTCACGGGAACGCCGGGAACGGCCGCGGCGGTGCGCAGCCAGGCGTCGACCGTCAGCGGGCCAGCGCGGGTGGGCCGGCTCGGGCCACCCAGCCCGGCGAGGATCGTCGCGCCGGCGTCGTCGGTGCGGACGCCGCCGTCCGTCAGCAGGCCGAGGCCGGCGTCCTGCTGGTCGTCGAGGACGCGCCGGACCCGCGACTCGACGTCCCGGTCGACGACCTCGCCCGGATCCGTCGCGGGATAGGCGCCATGCAGGGTCGCGAACATCGGCCGATCGTAGGTCATCGTGCCGAGCCGCGGCGTGGGAGCCGTGCCGAGGGGCGGCGTTTGAGCCGTGTCGGGCGGTCTCTACGACGCCGGATCGCCTTACCTGCCGCTTACATCACCACCGACCGGGCGGCATGCCGGGGGATATCCTCCGCTGGATGAAGACGATCCTGGTCATCGACGACGAGCGGAACATCGTCGAGCTGCTCCGGCTCTACCTCGAGAAGGAGGGTTGGGCGGTCATCTCGGCGGGCGACGGGGAGACCGGTCTGGAGCTCCACCGGCGCCACGAGCCGGACCTCATCATCCTCGACCTGATGCTCCCGCGAGTCGGCGGGCTCGAGGTCTGCCGCGAGGTCCGCCGCCGCGGCGAGACCCCGATCCTGATGCTCACGGCGCGGGACGACGACGTCGACTCGATCGTCGGCCTCGAGCTCGGGGCGGACGACTACGTCACCAAGCCGTTCAACCCAAGGGCGCTCGTGGCGCGGATCAAGGCCATCCTCCGCCGGAGCTCGGGAAGCGCCCGTGGCGGCCGGCCGATCGAGGTGGGCTCACTCAGGATGGACCCGCGCCGGCGCGAGGCGACCGTCGACGACCGGCAGCTCGAGCTGCGGGCCCGCGAATTCGACCTGCTGATGGCGCTGGCGCGCGACCCGGGTGTCGTGCTCACCCGCGACGCTCTCCTCGAGGACGTCTGGGGGACGGACTTCCCCGGCGAGACGCGGACGGTCGACGTGCATGTCGCCGAGGTGCGCCGGAAGCTGGCCGACGATGGACCGCGGATCGAGACGGTCCGGGGCGTCGGATACCGGCTTCTGCCACCGGTCCGTGAGCCGATCCCGGACCGCGGCGCCGTGGCCGACCAGGCGCCGGGCTGAACGCAGGCATGCCCGACCGGCTGAGCACCCGGATCGCCCTTGCCTTCGTCGGGGTCGCGCTGGTCACCGTCGTCGCCACCGGCGCGACCCTGTTCGTCGCGTTGCGCGGACTCCACCAGGACGCGGCCCTGGCGGCGCTCAGTCAGACCAGCCAGCCGCTCGTCTTCCAGCTGCGGGCCGCGGCGCTCACCGGGGACCTGCGGAGCCTGCTCGCCGACCTTCGCCAGCAGGTCGCCGCGGACGGCGTCACCGTGGACCTGCTGGGCAGCGACGGCCGGGTCGTCGACCTCACCGGTGAGGGTGTGCCGGTCGACCACATCCCGATCGACCCGGCCTCGACCCGCGGCACCGTCACGACCGGCACCGCCCGATTCGCGGATGGTCGGGACCACGCGTATGCGGCCACCACGCTGCGCGGGCCGAATGCGGTCGGCCCGACGCGGGCGATCGTCCTGTCGGCGGTCGACACCTCGGCCGGCGACGCCATGCGCGACCTTGTCCGGACGCTGCTGATCGTGGTCCTGGTCGTGGCGGTCGCGGGGATCCCGATCGCGTTCGTGCTCGGCCGTTCGGTGACGGGACCGCTGCGGCGCCTGGCCCGGGCAACGGCGGACCTCCCCACCGGGGATCTGGACCCCCTGCCGGTCGAGGGCCCGGCCGAGGTCCGGGAGCTCACGAGTCGGTTCAACGCGATGGCCGCCGAGCTGACTGAGACCAGGGCGCGGGAGGCGCGGATGCTGGCCGACCTGCGCCACGACCTGCGGACACCGCTGACGGTCATCGCGGGGT
This sequence comes from Chloroflexota bacterium, assembly GCA_017881905.1. GTDB lineage: Bacteria > Chloroflexota > Limnocylindria > Limnocylindrales > CSP1-4 > Chersky-267. Next base: position 20,200 of record JADGQI010000058.1, on the reverse strand, counting down.
TCTCGGCCGCGCTCGCCGATGGGACCGCGGTCGGCGACGACGCCGCGATCGCCGCCCGGGCGATCGGCGAGGAGGCGGCCCGCCTCGAGCGACTCGTCGCCGAGCTCGAGGCGATGGAGCGGCTGCGCGAGGGCCCCGACGCGATCAGACCGGAGCCGCTCGACGGCGCCGAGATGCTGCGCGAGACGGTGACCAGGTTCGGACCGGCCGCAGCGGCCGCCGACGTCGAGCTGACCGCGCTCCCTGCCGACGAAGGTGCGGACCTGCGGTTCGCGGCGGACCGGATGGCGATCGAGCGGATCCTGGCCAACCTCGTCGGGAACGCGCTCGCGGCCGTCCGGAGCGGCGGCCACGTCTGGCTGGCGGCGCGGTCCGTCGGGGCGAGCGGGCCGAACGACCGATCGGGCGTCGTCCTGAGCGTGACCGACGACGGTCCGGGCTTCCCCCCGGGGGACGTCGACCGGGCCTTCGAGCGCTTCTACCGCGGGGACCCGAGTCGAGCCGGGTCCGGCACCGGTCTGGGGCTTGCCATCGTCCGCGAGCTCGCCCGGGCCCACGGCGGGGAGGCGCACGCCGAGAACATCGCCCCGCACGGAGCACGCCTCAGCGTGGTCCTGCCCGCGAGCCCGGTCCCACCCGCGACCCCGGCGCCGCCGGTCGCCTGACGCCATCCGCGCCGACCCGGCGCCCGAACAGGTGGCCATGACGATGGCGACCGACATCGCTCGACCCGGATCGAGGAGCGACCTCGCGTCCGCCCGTCCCGCCGCCCCGGGTCCGTATACTCGGAACGATGCGCCGATCGCCGGGATCGAGCCGATGCCCGCGGAGGTGGACCCGATCCGGGAGGATCAGCCGCTCGATCCCGCCGAGCTGCGCGCGGCCGACGCGCTGCTGCTCGGTCGCATCCGCGATCGGGACGAACGAGCCATCGAGGAGCTGTACGCGCGCTACAGCGGACCCCTGTACTCGCTCGCCTATCGCGTCACCGGCGCCGAGCGCTTCGCCCAGGAGGTCGTCCAGGACGTCTTCATGGCCGTCTGGCGTGAAGCGGGACGGTTCGATCCGACCCGGGGCGCCCTCGGGCCGTGGCTGTATTCGATGGCCCGCCACAAGTCGATCGACCTCGTCCGCCGCGAGCAGACGCACCGGAAGCGGGCAGCGGACGTCGACCTCGAGCTCGAGGTGGCTGCCGACGACGTCGACCGCGAAGCCTGGCATAACCTCCGTCGCGAGAAGGTGGTGGAGGCGATCAGGCACCTTCCGGACGCCCAGCGGATCGCGCTCGAGCTGGCCTTCTTCGGCGGGCTGACCCACGTCGAGGTCGCGGACCAGCTGGGCATCCCGCTGGGGACGGCCAAGACGCGGATCCGGACGGCCCTCCTTCGACTGCGTGACATCCTCGGCGACTCCGTCTCGGAGGCGGAGACCGCCCGATGATCCGCCACGATGCCGACATCGACCTGCTCGTCGCCGGCGCGCTGCTGGACGACCTGGATCCGGGCGAACTCGCGCGGTTCGAGGCCCATCAGCCGGGCTGCCCGCGCTGCGCCGAGGTCGGCGCCGGCCTGTCCGTCACGCTCGGCGACCTGGCCCTCATCGCGACGCCGCGTCGACCGCCGCCCGCACTCGGTCCGTCGCTCGTCGCGTCGATCCGGGCCGATCGCCGGCCCACGCCGAGGCGCGCGTCGTCCGCGGCGCCCGCCTGGTCCAGAGCGATCGCGGCACTCCGGACGCGAGGGCCGGCTCGGCTCGCCTGGGCGGCGGCCGTGGGGCTGCTGCTCGTCGTCGGCCTCGGCTGGTGGGGCGTGACGACGCGCCAGGAGCTCGACCGGACCGCGGCCGAGACGGCCCGGTTGCGCACGATGCTTGCCGGCCGAGACGCGCTCATGAGCGTCGCCCTGGCCTCCGACCGGTCGACCGCGACGCTGTCACCCGAACCGTTCGCCCCCGCCGCCGAAGCGGTCGTCGTCTACCGGCCCGGTCGGGCCGACGCCTTCGTGGTCGCGCTTGGGGTCCCGGCCACGCCCGCCGGGCACGTCTATCAGCTGTGGGTGGCGGACGCGGTCGGGGTCCATCCCCTCCAGACGTTCGGCTACGACGGGCAGGGACCGCTGGTGGTGCCGGTCGGACGCGACCTCGCCGATATGTCGGCCGTGATGATCACGCTCGAGCCGGCCGGCGGCGCGAACGGCGACCCCGGGCCGCAGGTCGTCTTCGGCCAGCTCTGACCGCGCCGAAGCCGAGGGCGGTGGCGGCGGTCACGGAGCCCGGGCCGCCGGTGCGACTCCGGTCCGTGCCGATCGTCACCGCCACGATGATCACCGTGGCCAGCGCCGCGATCGCCAGGATCCGGACGAGGTACAGCAGCCGCCGGTCGACGGCCGCGGCCCCGGCCTGGTCCGCGGACCCGCCGCCACCGGGCATCTGCCACAGCCCACGCAGCGTCTGGACGTTGCCCGGGACGAGGATGAACCCGAGCCATAACCCGGCGAGCAGGCCGCCGATGTGCGCAGCGTTGTCGATATTCCCGCCGCCCGTCCCGTTGATCCCGAATCCGATCACCAGGTTGATCACGATCAGCATCCCGATCTGGCCGGTCAGCGCCCGTCCCCGCCGGTCGAGGATCGGGTTGTGGATCCGGGTCGCTGCCAGGACGACCCCGAACAGCCCGAAGATCGCCCCGGACGCGCCGACCGACGGGACATGCGGGTCACCGAAGACGAGACTCGCGGCCGAGCCCGCGGCGGCGCACAGCACGTACATCAGCCCGAAGATCTTCCAGCCGTAGATCTGCTCGACGATCGGCCCGACCAGGTACAGCGCGTACATGTTGAACAGGAGGTGGAGCAGGCCGGCATGGACCAGGGTGACGCTCAGCAGGCGCCACCATTCGCCGGACGCGACCGCACCGTTCTTGAGCGCCAGCGCCTCGAAGAGGTCGGCCCCATCCGGCGTCGATGCGACGAGCGACACGATCACGGTCAGGCCGATGATCAGGTAGGTGAGCGGGATCGGGAGGCCGGACGTGCCCCGGCTCTGGGCGAAGTAGCGTCGCGCCCCGCGGCTGTCGCCGGTCTCTTTGGCGAGCCAGCCGAGCCGCGATGCGATCTCGGCCTTGTCCTGCGCCGGGGCTCGTCGATCGGCCTCGCGATAGGCCGCCGCGGCGCCGCGGAGGTCGCCGTCGCGCACCAGGGCCGCGGCGATCTGGCGCCAGGCCGGGTAGGCGCTGGGCGTCTCTCCGAGCTTGACCACCTCGCGCCAGGTCGCCAAAGCGTCCGCGTCGCGGTCGAGTCGGTAGAGGACATTGGCGACCCCGAACATCGCGGCGGCGGTCACCGCCCGGTCGTCGAACCCGACGACGCGCTGGTAGTACCCGCCGGCCGCCTCGATGTCACCCGCCGCCAGAAGCCGATCCCCGATCGACAGGAAGGCCAGCGCGGTGTCGCGGTCGAGCGGCCCGGACGTCCGCGGATCGACGGCCCTGGGGCCGGTCGAAGCGGTGGGGGCGGCGACGGGTCCGGGCACGATCTGGCTCGGGGCGGCGCGGTCGGCCGCCGCCTGACCATCCGGGACGAGTGGGTCCATCGCGTGGACTCTAGCAAGGATTACGATCGAGCCATGTGCGGGCGATTCACCCAGCAGCGACCGACCGCCGAGCTGGCCGAGCTGTTCGGCGCCGAGCCGCTGACCGACGACCCGGGCGGGCACTTCAACCTGGCGCCGACCGACCCGGCCTCCGTCGTCGTCGAGCGGGGCGACCGCCGGGCGATCACCACCTACGCCTGGGGTCTCATCCAGCCGTGGGCCAAGGACCCGCGGGTCGCCTCGCGCCAGATCAACGCCCGCGCCGAGACGGTCGCGACCAGCGGCGCCTTCCGGGACAGCTTCCGGCGCCGTCGCTGCATCGTCCCGGTCGACGGGTTCTACGAGTGGCGCCGCGACGGTGCGGCCCGGCAGCCGTTCCTGATCCGGCGCGACGACGGGGCTCCGATGGCCCTTGCGGGACTGTGGTCCGGCTGGCGCGACCCGGCGATCGACGCGGTCCGTCGCACCTTCACCATCCTCACCATCACCCCGAACGCCCTGATCGCCCCGCTCCACGACCGGATGCCGGTCATCCTCGAGCCGGCCGACTGGTCGCTCTGGCTCGATCCGACGCTCGAGGATGTCGGCGAGCTCCAGGGCCTGCTCCAGCCGGCGCCGGCGGATCCGCTCGAGATCCTGGCCGTCAGCGACCTCGTCAACAACGTCCGCAACGACGGTCCCGAGCTGATCCGACCGATCCACGCCTGAGGGGCGTCAGTCCGCGCTGCGCTCCCAGCCGGAAGACCCCACCGCGATCGCGAGTGCCGCCGCGACATCCGCGCCCTGGTCGAGCGCGACCGCGAGCGACCCCACGGTGCGCGCGAAGATGCCGTCCGGGTCGTCGGGCGGCGCCTCGAGCACGATGGCGCCCTCCGGCAGCGGCTCGCCGGCGTCGCCCTCGGCGACGATCGCGACGAGCCGCGCTCCGCCATAGGCCGCCGCCTCGGCGGCCACGTCGAGCCCGGACCGCGAGAGCCGATCCGCCACGACGATCACGCGGAATCCGTCGAGGTACTGCAGTGCGAGCCCGACGTCGTCGGGATCGAGGGTCGCCGGGTCGCCGGGTCGCATCGACGTCCGATCGTCCGGGACCGCCGTGACGAGGTCGCCGAACGGGTCGTCATCGAGGGCCGGCGCCGGATCGACCTCGATCGGTGCCGGTTCGACGGGTGTCGGTCTCGCGGGATCGCGCAGGGTCGCCACGTGGCCGATCCCGAGGTCGGATAGGGCCAGCAGCGTCGCGTCACCGGCAGGATCCTCCCCCACTCGACCGACGAGCTGGACCGAACCGCCGGCGCCGGTCGCGGCGGCTGCGATCCCGGCCGCCAGTCCGGCGACCCCGGACGGCCGATCGCCCGAACCAGGGCGATGGAGGGGCGACCCGATGACGACGATCATCCCTGGAGCGTAGCGCCTCGGGACGGACGCCGGACGACGACGTCAGCTCGGCGGGTCGGACGGCGTCGCGAGGATGTGGGGTCGCGGGACTCCCGGCCGTCGACGGTCGATCGGGCCGTTGGCGCTGTTATGGGTCGCCCGAGGATCCCGGATCCTCGGTCGGCTCGCCGCCGCCGGCACCACCACCGCCTCCGCCGCCGCCGTCGTTGCCGCTACCGTGGTCGTCCGTCTCTGACGGCTTCTGGGTGCGGTTGGGCCGCGGTGCCTGCGTCTCGTGGCCGCCGCCCCCGGACTTGTCGGTCTCGGTCGCCTCGGGGGTCTCGCCGGGGTCCTCGGAGGCTTCCGGATCCTCGCTGTCGGTCGGCTTCGGCGTCGCGGTCGGGCCGATCCGGTCGGACGGCTCGATCGACGGGTTCTGGTCTGGTTGGGTCGAGGTGACCACGGGGACGCTCGGTGGAGGCGACGCCACCTGGCTCGGGGCCGGCTGGAGGAGCCGCGCGGCGCCGACCGCCGCGATCCCGCCGAGCGAACCCATCGCGACGACGACGACCAGGACGAACGCCGCCGCCTGGGCCCGCACGGCGAACGGTCGGCCGCCGCTGAAGGCCACCCGCCAGCTGTCGGCCAGGGCGGCCGCCATCGCGCCGAGCCGCCCACCTCGCAGCGCGGTCCCGGCCGCGATCGCCGGCTGAGGCAGCGGTTCGAGAGCGACGGCCCCCATGACCCGGTCGACGAACGTCGCCGACGGGTGGACGTCGCCGGCCGCGAGGTTCGACTCGAGGTCGCGGGCGACCGCCAGCGCGTCCGCCAGCTCCGTGATCGTCGGACCGACGCCGTCCGCGTCCGACAGCTCGCTCGGGTGGAACGGTCCGGTCATCGTCGCTGCTCGTCCGCGGTCATCGCCGCCCGGAGCCGGGCCAGCCCGCGGAACAGGTGGGTCTTGACGGTGCCGATCGGTCGCTCGGTCTCGGCCGCGATCTCGGCCAGCGAGAGCTGCCCGTAGAAGCGGAGCATGACCGTCTCGCGATACGGCTCGTCCAGTCGGCCGACGGCGCGCCGCAACTCGTCCGCGTGTTCCGCGCGCAGGGCGACGACCGCCGGATCCGCCCCACCGCTCGCTGCCGAGCCCAGGCCGCGATCCGGATCGGTCGGGTCCATCCGCGTGACTGGGCGACGTGCCTTCGCCCGTCGGACCGCGTTGCGGACCGCGATCCGGCCGAGCCACGCGCCGAACGAACCCTCGCCACGCCATCCGGCAAGCGAGCGGTAGGCGATCACGAAGGCCTCCTGCGCAGCGTCCTCGGCCTCGTGGAGATCGCCCAGGACGCGGTGGCACGTCCGCACGACCGATGCCGATTCCCGATCGACGAGGACCCGGAACGCCTCGCTGTCGCCGGCCAGCACAGCTTCGACCGCCCGCCGGACATCGTCATCCGCGGGCGGTCGGTCGAGGCGTTCCTCGGCTGCTGTCTGGTTCGTGATCGTCCCTCGCCAGTGGCGTTCCAGGTCCGACCTTGCGACCGACCCGTGCCGGTCCGATGATGCATGAGGTCCAACCCTTCGTCGCGGGTCCGATGGTCAGGTCAGGGACCCGCCGGTCGGTCAGTCGTCGCCGCCGCTGTCGTCGGAGCCACCGTTGGCACCGGATCCGCCGTTGTCATCCTGGCCGTTGTCGTCGTTCGACGCACCGCCATGGCCGGTCTTGGTCCGGGTCGCGGTCGCCTTCGGATGCTCGGTCTTCTTCGGCGGGTTCGCCGCGGTCGGCTTCGTCGCGTGCTCCGGAGCCTTGGTCGGTTCCGCGGTCTCGGTCGGCTCTGCGGTCTCGGTCGGCTCGGTCAGCTGGTCCGCGCCGGTCGCCTCAGGGGTCTCGGTCGGGGCGACGTTCTCGTCGGCGGCCAGGATCATCGGCGCCGCGGGGGCTCCCGGCGTATGCATGATCGCGTCCGCGCCGAGCGCGACGCCGGAGATCATCAGGACGGCCACCCCACCGGCACCGAGTGCCTTGAGCCACTTCTTGTCATCCACGGATCCAGCCCCTTCCGTTCGGTCAAGTCATGCGGTCTGTGCCGCTCAACTCCCCCGAGACACGACCGGGCAGGAAGGTTTCAGCGACCCTCGCGTGTGTCCCGCGAACAGCCCCCGATCGGGCGATCAGCCCTCCGTCGGGACCTCGTCGTCGCGGATGACGTCCACGGGACCGAACCCGACGGTCCCGACGCTCGCGGCGATGATCGCCGCGTCGCCGACCAGGACGGCGACGGCCCCCTCGACGTCGATGTGCGCTCGGGCCGCGGCCAGGACGTCATCCACGCTCACCGCGTCGATCCGGTCGCGATACGTCGCCAGCTCGTCGTCGGGCAGATCGTGGACGATCATCCCGGACAGGGCCTGGACGATCGGTCCGGGAGTCTCGAACCGGAGCGGGAAGACACCGATGAGGTAGTCGCGGGCGGCCCGAAGCTCGGCCGCCGTGACCCGTTCCGAACGGATCCGCTCGAGCTCGGCGAGGAGATCGCCCAACGCCGCGGCGGTGACCTCCGTGTTGACGGCCGCCCGCGCGGCGAACGGGCCGGCCGCACGACGCAGGTCCCACCCAGCGTGAGCTCCGTAGGTATAGCCCTTCTCCTCGCGCAGCTTCATGTTGAGCCTGGAGTTGAACAGACCGCCCAGGATAGCCCCGAGGACCGACAGGGCATGGAAGTCGGGGATGCGGCGAGGCACGCCGACGTGCCCGACGCGGATCTCCGTCTGGGGTGCTCCGGGCTTGTCGACGAGCCGCAGTCGCCGACCGCCCGGCGAGGGCTCGGCGCTGATCGGACCAGGCGTGACCGCACCATCGGCCCGCGCGCGATCGGCCATGAGCTGCTCGACCAGCCGGACCGGTTCGACCCCGTCGAGGTCGCCGGCGACGATCATGGTCATCCGGGCAGGGTCGACGCCCCGCGTCCAGGCGCGAGCGAGACCAGCGCGATCGAGCGGTACGACCGTCTCGCGCGTCCCGCCTGACGGTCGGTGGTACGGGGAATCATCCCGGTAGATCGTGGCGTTGAACGCCTCCTCCACCCGGCGTCGGGCATCGGCCTGCGCCTGCAGGATGTCGTTGAGGCGTTCGTCGCGGATCCGTTCGACCTCGGCTTCCGGGAACGTCGGATGGGCGACCACCTCGGCCAGCAGCTCGAGGGCGGGACCCAGACGGGACGCGGGGACCTCGACCCCGACCGAGTAGGCATCCCAGCTGGCGTCGGCGTGGAGCGACGCACCGAGTCGCTCGGTCGCCTCGACCAGCGCGATCGCGTCGTAGCGCTCCGTCCCCTCGGTCAGCGCCCGGGCCGACAGCACCGTAGCGCCACCCTCGGCGGACGGCTCGTCAGCGGCGCCGTTCCGGAGCAGGAGCTGGGCGCTGATCAAGGGTCGTCCCGGCAGATGGACGGTCACGACCTCCAGGCCGTTGGCGAGGCGTGTCCGCTCGAACGCCGGGAACTGGTATGGACGAGGGTGACCCGGCGTCGGCCGGGTCGCTTCGACGATCGGGTCGACCGCGTCCGTCAAGCGACCGCCTCCTCGTCGACGGCTCCATCGTCACCATCGATCCCGTCTTCGGCATCGAGCGGACCGGGCGTCTCCTCGGCCGGCACCGCATCGACGGGCGGGAGCGCCGGGACGTAGGTCATGATCACCCGGTTATCCGCTCGGAAGACCTCGCCCGCGGCGGCCTGGATCGCCGCCGGGGTGACCGCCAGCATCCGTCCGAGCATCCGATTGATCAGGTCCGGGTCGTCGAACAGGCAGGCGTACATCGACAGTCGGTCCGCCCGTTCCTCGACCCGCTGGAGCGCCCCGAGCTCCTCGGTCTCGATCAGCGCCTTGGCCCGGGCCAGCTCGTCATCGGTGACCCGGTCATGGACGAGCCGATCGAGCTCCTCGAGGAAGACGGCCTCGACCCGCTCCACCGGGACGCCGGGGCGGACCGTCGCCCAGCCGGCCCAGATCGATGCGCCGGCGACGAAGCCCAGGCTGAACGCGACCACGTCCTGAGCGATCCGCTCGTCGCGGACCAGGCGGCGATGGAGCCGGCTGCCCTTGCCGCCGGCCAGGACCTGGGTCGCCACGTCGATCGCGTCGAGACGCTCGTCCCCGAACTGAGGCGCCCGGAATCCGAAGAAGATCCGGGGCAGCGGGACCCGATCCTCGACCACCTCGCGCCGCTCCTCGCCCAGGATGGGCGGGAGGCTGACATCCCCGAGCGGCGGGATGTCCGGGTTCGCTGGGATCCGCCCGAAGTACCGCTCCGTCCACGCTCGGGCGGCGGCCGGGTCGACATCGCCGACCAGCGAGATCACGGCGTTGTTCGGCGCGTAGTAGGTCCGGAAGAAGGCTGACACGTCCTCGACCGAGGCCGCGTCGAGATCCTCCATCGACCCGATCGTCGGGTGGTGGTATGGGTGCTCCGCCGGGTACAGATGCGCCTGGAGCTTCTCCGACCAGCTGCCGTACGGTCGGTTATCGTACGACCAGCGCTTCTCGTTCTTGACGACCTCGCGCTGGTTGTCGAGGTTCTCCTGGGACAGCGCATCCAGGAGCGTCCCCATCCGGTCCGCCTCGAGCCACAGCGCCAGCTCGAGCTGGTGCGACGGCATCGTCTCGAAGTAGTTCGTCCGATCGAGCCAGGTCGTTCCGTTCATCGTCCCGCCGGCCGCCTGGACCAGCGCGATGTGCTCAGCCTTGCCGACATGCCGGCTGCCCTGGAACATCACGTGCTCGAAGAGGTGGGCGAAGCCGGTCTTTCCCGGGACCTCATGTTTCGACCCGACGCCATACCACACGTTCACCGCGACCACCGGGGCGAGGTGATCCTCGGCGATGATCAGGCGGAGACCGTTGGCGAGACGCTCGTCGGTGAAGCTGACGACCGGGATCGACATCGTGCCGATCGTAGCAGCCGCGACCGATGACGTGCGAAGGGTCTTGACACCGGCGGGGTCCATGTTAGATTGTTGTCTAACACCTGTTAGGAGACGCTCGAGTCCGATGGTCCGCAGTTCCACCCGCAATCGCGCCGCCGACGCGCCCGTCCCAGCCTCCCGGGCGATCGTCCGGGACTTCTCACGGTCTGATCCGTCGTCGTACGACGTCGAGTTCGACGTCCGGACGCTGTACGACTTCCTGTTCGGCCTGTCGGACGACGTCGGGTCGACCGAGGACTTGCCCGCGGCGGATCGGACCTGGCTGGCCGAGTCGAAGGCGCAGCTCCGGGCGAAGACCGGGGACGACCTCGACGTCGAGGCCGAGCTGTGTGTCGTTCTCGCGGGACTCGCGGTCGATCGACCGGAGATGCGCGACGCCGCCGATTTCGTCGAGCTCATCCACGGGCTGGACGACGCCACGATCATCCGGACGATCGTCGCCCACGACCTGCGCGATCCGGACCGTCGTGCCCTGACCGAGCAGGCGATGGCCGGCGACGATGCCGCGGTCCGCGAGCTGCTCACCATCCTCGGTCACTCCTACACCGAGGAGAAGCTGGCCCGGATCGCCCGGATCTATCGCGATCCAGATTCGATCATCGAGCCCGCGCGCCGGGTCCTGACGGAGTGGCTGCCGCTCTACCGGGCCATCGAACCGCGGATCGCGGCGATGATCCGGCACGATCACGACGGCCGTGCCCGGGCGATCGCCACGCTCCCGCCGACGGACCTCATCGAGGCCACGACCGGCGGCATCCGCTGGCTCGCCGAGCCCGGTGTCCGCCGGGTGATCCTGGCGCCGTCGTACTTCGCCCGTCCGTACAACTTCGTGTTCGGCGGCGACGACTGGCGGATGTTCGGCTATCCGATCGCCGACGAGGCGCTCGACGGCGGGGATCCGTTGGCGCCGCCCGCGGCGGTCGTGCGACTCCATCGCGCCCTGGGCGACGAGACCCGGCTCCGGATCCTTCGCCTGCTCGCGGGTCGGGACCACTACCTCACCGAGATCGCCTCGGCGCTCGACCTCTCCAAGCCGACCATCAAGCATCATCTCGCCCTCCTCCGCGCCGCCGGCCTGGTGACGCTGACCGAGGAAGGCGGGCTGTCCTATTACAGCCTCCGGCGCGGCACGATCGAGGCGAACGGGACCGGTCTGATCGACTACCTGCTCGCCTGACCGCCGGACCCAGGCTGCGACCGATCGGTCGCAGCCATCCATCGGCCCACGTGTTAGATGAATGACTTACAGGAGGACGAAGTGAGTAGCACAGGAGGGACATCGATGCAGCCCGACTTGGACCTGTTCGTGGTCACCCGGCGGATCGCCGCGGACCACGACCGGGCTCGTGCCGAGCGGCTCGCCCGGGAAAGCCGGGTGGGCGCGGAGCGCGCCGGACCGAGGGCCTGGCTCGGCCGTCAGCTCATCAGCGTCGGCGTCCACGTCGCCGGCGGACGCACCCGCACGGAGCGGCCGACCGCAGCCGACCACCCGTGCTGAGCCGCTCGACGGGCCGGTCCGCATGGGCCGAACGTACGGTCCCGAACCTACCCGACGGGCGATGGGCAGACCGTTCGTCCCCTGACACGATCGGCCGGTGCCCCAGGATGCTGCGTCACTCGATCGACACGACCGCGACGAACGCGCACGGCCGCCCGGCCCGAGCGCATCGCTGCGGGGCCCGCTGGCACGCCTCCTCGTAGGCATCGCCATCTGCGCGGGCCTGCTGAGCGTCATCCCCGCCCGACCCGCCGAGGCCGCCTGGCGCGCCAGCGCCATCACCGGGGAGTACACCCCCCAGCGCGTCTGGCAGATGAAGAAGAACTGCGTCTGGGCGGCCGGCGAGATGCTCCTCGACAAGTGGACCCACGGCGCGGTGCGCGTCAGCCAAAGCGTCCTACGCCGCGCCTCCCACGACAAGAAGGGCGGCTCGAGCCTGTACGACCTGTCGCGCGGGATCGCCGCTGTGACCGGGATCCATATCCCGTTCTCCCCGGGCTACGGCGACACGATGGCCTGGTGGCAGCTGCTCGATCGTCTCGAGCACGGCGGCGGCGCCGTCCTGATCGGTGAGTACCGGGACCTTCCGGCTCACTACACCCGCTGGGGTCGAGCGTTCGCGAACCGCCGCAACACCAGCCACGCCGTCTACATCCAGACGTACGACCGGGTCCACGGTCGTGTCTGGCTGATGGACCCCCTGGCGCAGGGCGACTACCCGGGCGAGTGGATCAGCGTGCAGGCGTTGCATCGGTTCGCGACCATCGAGAACGGCAAGGTCATGGCCGCCGCGACCCCGGCCCGGAACCAGCCGCAGACCGCACCCCTGACCGACCACGCCTACCGACTGACCGGGCCGCGGGTGAGCGGCACCCCGGTGGCCGGCTCGACGATCCGCGTCCAGATCGGCCTCGCGATCACGGACGGCTTCCCGACGCCCGCCGCCCACCGCGTCGTCGCGCATTGGGTGCCGATCCTGCCGCCGCCCGCACCCGCCTCGGCCCGTTCTCGCGTGGTCTTCGACACCGCCCGCTCGCCCGGTGCGATCGTCCCGGCGTCACCGGTCGAGGCCGCCACCACCTCCGATCCCGACCGCGCCGGGCGGCACGGGTTCTCGACGAGCCTGCCGGTCCCGACCATCCCCGGTCGCTACCGGGTGACGCTCGGGCTCGTGGAGGTCGGCCACCGGACGATCGCCCGATCCTTCAAGACGATGACCGTCGAGGTCGTCGCACCATACGCCGCCACGTTCGTAGCGCCCAAGCGGGCGGCCGTCGTCACCGGCCAGGCCTTCTCGTTGAAGCTGACCGTCGCGAACGTCGGGACGGTCGATTGGCGCACTCCGGTGGTCCCGACCGAAGGGTCGCGGCCGGTCGTCCCGGCCACGCAGACGCATCTCGTGCTCACCTGGCGATCCGCGCTCGGCGACGTCGTCCCGGCGGCGCAGGTCCCCGCGGAGATCGCGCCGGGCCACAGCGCCCAGCTGGTGGTGCCGCTGGTCGCTCCGCCCGACGCCGGAGCCTGGACGCTGGACGTCGACCTGGCCAACCTCGTGGAGGGAGCCATGTCATCGACCGGGCGCGACGTACCGAGCATCCCCGTCGTGGTCACGCCGGAGGCGCTGGTCGACGGATCCTGATCGACCCGAACGGGTCGATCAGCCGGCTCAGATCGGCAGCACCGCGAAGATGACGGCCCCCACGACCGCGATGGCCGCGGACCGGACGAGAAGGCCGCGGGCGTGTCGCCGGTCGGCGGTCCGAGCCGCGTCATCGTCGATCCGATGGACGGTCCCGAGCTCCTCGAAGTTGGTGATCCCGGCAGCGGCGAAACCGACGCAGAACCGATCCCGCGCCTGGATGAAGCCGATCGCCGCGAGATATAGCGGGAGGGCGACCAGGAGCCGACTCCAGGCGGGGGTCCCGAGGACCACCAGCGCCACGGCCAGGACGAGCGACGCCGCGAGCCCGATCCAGCCGGACCGGCGTCGCCGGGCGATCTCGGCCGGACCGATGTTGCAGGCCCCCGGGACGTAGCCTCCGGTCGGCTCGATCAGCGCGATCGACGGCAGCCGGCCGGGCGCCGGGGCGGAGGCCGCGCGGCCTGGGGTCGTGATGGTCATCTCGATGGTCCCTTCGAACGGGCGGTGATTCCGGATGGAGGCGCTAGACTCCGATCCCGTGAGCGTTCCGCCGACCGATCCCCAGCGCAGCCTTGCCCTTCGGATCGGCGAGCTCGGACTGGCGCTGGCCCTCATCGGGCTCGCTACGCCGGCGATCGTCTCGGCGCACCAGCTGACGGGTCGATTCACGTCACCGATCCCGCTCGGAGCGTACCTCGTCGGCGCCGCGCTCGCCGTCGGCGTGTCGTTCGCGATCCTGTTCGCACGTGGCGACGGGTCGCCTGACGCCCCGGACGCCGACCTCGCCGCCACGGCCGTCGCGCAGGACCGGACGGTCGGCGTTCCCCGGCTCCTTCGTCGGGCGATCACGGTCGTCGGCCTGCTCGCCTGGGCCTGGATCGTGGTCCAGGCGGTCCTCCTCGGCGGGCATTCCGAGGGCGACGTCGCGTCGCTCTTCCTGTGGACGTACGGCTGGGTCGGTCTTGCCCTGGTGTCGGCCTTCATCGGTCCGGTCTGGACCTGGCTGGACCCGTTCAGCTCACTCCATCGACTGGCCGCAGGGGCGATGTCCCGCCTCGGGTTGTCGGGCGGTGCTTCGGCACCGTACCCGGACCGGCTGGGCCGCTGGCCCGCCGTCGTCGGCTTCAGTGTCGTGATCTGGCTCGAGCTGGCCATCCCGGCGGCTCGGAGCGGCCAGGGTCTCGGCATCATCCTCGTCGGCTACACGGTGATCACCCTGATCGCGATGGCCCAGTTCGGCCGCGAGTCATGGCGCCGCAACGGCGAGGTGTTCTCGGTCTGGTTCGGGCTGATCGGGCGACTGGCGCCGCTCGCGCTCCCCCGCGGCCACGATAGCGCACCGCCGGCCGGCGACCCCCGGGCGATCGCGCGGCTGCGTGCCCGGACCTTCGCGACCGGCCTCCTCGAGGCGGACCACCGGCCGGCGAGCCTGGTCATGGTGGCCCTGTCGATCGGCGGGATCCTGTACGACGGCCTGTCCCAGACGCAGATCTTCTTCGAAGGCTTCGGGATCCCGACGATCGTCGAGCAGAGCCTGCTGCTGTTCGGCTGGCTGGCGATCGTGGTGACGATCGCCCTGCTGGTCGCCCGCATCGTCGGCTACCCGGCCCTGACCGCCGGCCTGATCCCCATCGCCATCGGCTACCTGATCGCCCACTACCTGACGTTCATCCTCTTCGATAGCCAGCGCATCGTGCTCGCCCTGACCGACCCGCTCGGCCTGGGCGGCGCGGACCTGCTCGGCCTCGGGGCGTTCGAGCCGGGGACGACCTGGCTCCCGGGGTCGGTCGCCTGGAGCCTGCAGCTGTTCTCGGTCGTCGGCGGCCATGTCATCGGGGCGTGGGCGGGACATGCGGTCTACGTCCGCGAGCGGATCGCCCGTGAGCGAGGATCCACGTCGCCGTCGCGTCGCGATCCGCGCCTTCGCGAGGTGCCGCTCGCACTGCTGATGGTCGGCCTCACCGCACTGACCCTGTGGTCCCTGGGCCAGGCGATCGTCACCCAGTCGGAGGCTCCGGCCGCGTCGATCCCCGCGGTCGTCAGCCGCTGACGCCCACCGGTGTTCCATGGGCCGGCGTGGCGTTCGGGGGCCCCGGCACCCATTCGGTCAGCGACGTGACCTCGGCCAGGCGGTCGATGAGCGCCGGATCGAGCGCCTCCGCGGCCGCGACAGCTGTCTCGATCGCGGTCAGGCAAAGGATCCCCTCGGCCGTCGCCGCGAGGCGGATCTCGGCCGCGTCGCGGACCGCACCGGACTGAGGTGTCGGCGTGTTGACGACCAGGCGGACTTCGCCCGACTCGATGAGATCGAGGATCGGCGTTCCCTCCGCGCCTGGGACATCGACCGCTCCCCCGCCGGCCAGGTACTTGAGGACCGGCCGTGACTCGTGCCCGAGTGCGGCCAGCGCGGCGGCCGTGCCTGCCGTGGCGGCGAACCGATAGCCCGCCCGGGCGAGGCCCGCCGCCAGCCGACCGAGCAGCGGCTTGTCGCGATCGGCGATCGACAGGAGCGCCAGCGCCCCGTCGGCGCCGGGTCGCGGCGGGACCAGCGCCGCACCGAGCAGCGCCTTGGCCAGCGCTACGCGCGGATCGCGGTGGATCCCGATCACCTCGCCGGTCGACTGCATCCCCGGACCGACCGACGGATCGACGCCGCGGAGCTTGGCGGTCGAGAACGCCGGCGCCTTGACCGCCACGAACGCCGGCTCGGGCAGCAGCCCGCCGGGCCAGCCCATCTCGCGGAGGGTCTCGCCGAGCGCGATCCGGACAGCCAGGTCGACCATCGGGACGCCCGTCACCTTGCTCAGGAACGGGACCGTCCGCGACGCTCGCGGGTTGACCTCGATGAGGTAGACGCCGTCGTCGCGGACGATGAACTGGGCGTTGACCAGGCCGCGCACGCCGAGGGCCAGGACGATCCGTTCCATCGTCGCGACGATGAGGTCCGAGTCGCCCGGGGAGACGGTCTGCGGCGGGAAGACGCCGACCGAGTCGCCCGAGTGGACGCCGGCCCGTTCGACATGCTCGAGGAGCCCTGGGATGAGCACGTCGGTCCCGTCCGAGACGGCATCGACGTCGACCTCCAGGCCTTCGAGGTAGCGATCGATCCGGACCGGCCGGTCGGGGTCGACCACGGTGGCCATCGCCAGCTGCCGGACCAGGTCGCCCGGTGAGTAGGCGAAGTCGATGGCGAGACCCCCGATGACGAACGACGGTCGGACGATGACCGGGTAGCCGATCCGGTCGGCGAGCGTGAGCGCCTCCTCGACGCTATGGGCCATCCCGCCCTCCGGCTGCGGGATCCCGAGCCGATCGAGGAGGGCGGAGAACCGGGTGCGCTCCTCCGACTGGTCGATCGCCTCGAGGTCGGCACCGAGCAGCGGCACACCGGCGGCGGCGAGTGGGGCGGCCAAATTGAGCGGGGTCTGGCCGCCGAACTGCACGAAGGCCGGCAGGCGCTCGCCGCCCGGCAGGGTCTCCGCGTCGACCACCCCGAGGACCGATTCGGGGTCGAGCGGCTCGAAATACAGCCGCGTGCTCGCATCGAAGTCGGTCGACACGGTCTCCGGGTTCGAGTTGATCATGACCGCCGACCAGCCCAGCCGCCGGAGCGACTCGGCCGCCTGGACCGCGCAGTAGTCGAACTCGATGCCCTGGCCGATCCGGACCGGACCCGAGCCGATGACCAGGGCTGCCGGTCGGGCCACGGGGGGCGCTTCGGGCGGCGAACCCGCCGCGGCGTAGGTCGCGTAGAAGTACGGGGTCTCGGCGGCGAACTCGGCGGCGCACGTGTCGACCATCGCATAGCCGGGTCGCAGGCCGAGGGTCTGACGAGCGGCACCGAGCGCGGCCAGATCGACCTGCGCCAGCGCTGCCAGCTCGCGATCCCCGAAGCCGGCGCGCTTCGCCGTCGACAGGAGGGTCGCCGCGGCCGGATCGCTCGGGTCAGCCAGTCGCTCACCGCACTCCGCCACGTCGCGTTCCAGACGGACCGCCCGCCCGAACTCCGCGAGGAACCACGGGCTGATCCCGGTCGCGCCCTGGATCGTCGCCTCGGGCACACCCCGGCGGAGGAGAGCGAGGACGCGCCACAGGCGGGTGTCCGAAGGCGCGAGGAACCGGCCGAGGACGATCGGGGCCGCGGTCCGTTCGGCGTGCCGGGTCGATTCACACGCCTCGCCGTCCGCGCCCAGCCAGCGGATCGGAGCGTCGTCGTCGGGCGCGTCTCGGTCCGCGGCGTCGTCGCCGTCAGGCGCCGCGGCCAGGGCGGCCGCGAGATAGTCGAGGCTCGGTGCCCACTCGGGGTCCTCGGCGAGCGGGCCGACCCCCGCCTGCTCGAGGCCGCGGAGCGCCTTGTTGAGGGCCGACCCGAAGGTCCGGTCGATCGCCATCACCTCGCCGGTCGCCTTCATCTGGCTGCCGAGCGACCGGTCCGCGGTCGGGAACTTGTCGAACGGGAAGCGGGGCAGCTTGACGACGACATAGTCGAGCGCGGGCTCGAACGCCGCGACGGTCGTCCCGGTCACGACGTTGGGGATCTCGGCCAGGCGGCGCCCGGCGGCGATCTGCGCCGCGACGCGGGCGATCGGGTAGCCGGTCGCCTTGCTGGCCAGCGCCGACGAGCGGCTGACCCGCGGGTTGACCTCGATGACCGCGTAGTCGGTGTAATCCGGGCTGAGCGCGAACTGGACGTTGCAACCGCCCTCGACCCCGAGCGCACGGATGATCGCCAGGGCGGCGCTGCGGAGCCGCTGGTGGACGGGATCCGGCAGGGTCTGGACCGGCGCCACGACGATCGAGTCACCGGTGTGGACCCCGAGCGGGTCGACGTTCTCCATCGAGCACACCGCGATGCAGGTGTCGTCGGCGTCGCGCATGACCTCGTATTCGATCTCGCCCCAGCCGACCAGGCAGCGCTCGACCATCACCTGGCCGATCGGGCTGCTCCGCAGACCCGTCCGGACCCGCTCCCGGTAGGCCGCCTCGGTCTGGACGATCCCCCCGCCGGTGCCACCCAGCGTGAACGCGGGACGGACGATGGCGGGCAGGCCGATCTCGCGCAGCGCGGCGTCGGCCGCGCGGTCGCGTTCCTCCGCCGTCGGACCCTCGACGATCCACGACGGCGCGTATGGCTGGCCGATCCGGTCGAGGAGGCCGCGGAACAGCTCGCGATCCTCGGCCATCTCGATCGCCTCGAGTGGGGTCCCGATGAGGCGGACGCCGTGCCGTTCGAGGACCCCGGCCCTGGCCAGCGCCACGGCCAGGTTGAGCGCGGTCTGGCCGCCGAGCCCGGCCAGGAGGCCTTCGGGCCGCTCACGTGCGATGACGGCCTCGACGGCCTCGACGGTCAGCGGCTCGAGGTAGACCACGTCGGCCACGGTCGGGTCGGTCATGATCGTCGCCGGGTTGGAGTTGACCAGCACGGTCACGATGCCCTCTTCACGGAGTGCTTTGCACGCCTGGGTGCCGGCGTAATCGAACTCCGCGGCCTGACCGATGACGACCGGCCCGGACCCGAGGATGAGGACCGACGCCGGGGGCCGTCCGCGAGCGCCGCGCACCGCGCCCTCGGTCATCGTCCGCCCCGGTGGGCGTCGCAAGCGGCCACGAACCGGTCGAATACGGCGAGCGCGTCGAGCGGTCCCGGGGCACCCTCGGGGTGGTACTGCACCGTCTCGATCGGCAGCTCGCGATGACGCAGACCCTCGACCGACCCGTCGTTCAGGTTCACCTGGCTGACGTGGAACCCGCCGGCTGCCGGAAGCGTATCTCCCACCACCTGGACCTCGTGGTTCTGGGCCGTCACCTGGACGAGGCCGGTGTCGACGTCGCGGACGGGGTGGTTCGCGCCGTGGTGCCCGAACCGCAGCCGACGCGTCTCGGCGCCGGCGGCCCGCCCGACGATCTGGTGGCCGAGGCAGATCCCGAGCAGCGGACGACCATCGGCGATCGCCGCGACCGCCAGCGCGACCGGCCCCGCCAGCCGTGATGGATCGCCCGGGCCGGGTGACAGGACCAAACCGTCGACTTCGGGGCCGAGCGCCTCCGCCGGCGAGATCGTGTGCGGCAGGATCCGGACGCGAGCGCCGCGCCGGCGGAGCGACCGGACGATGTTCGCCTTGAGCCCGAAGTCGACGATCGCGACCAGTGGGCCGCCGGTCGACGGATCACCGACGTCGCGCGGCTCGTCCGGCGAGACGAGGTCGACGAAGTCCTGGTCCTCCCAGCGCGCCAGTGCGCGGGCGGCGGCGACCGCGGTGGCGTGGTCGGTCTCACCGGGCGCTGTGACGATCCCGGGGATGGAGCCGTGCGTGCGCAGGTGGCGGGCCAGGGCCCGCGTGTCGATCCCGGCGATGGCCGGGATGCGCTCGTCCCGCAGCAGTGCCGCGAGCTGGGCAGCCTTGTCCACGGCCGCGGCGGTCGCATTGGCGACCACCAGCGCGCGGAGCCACGGTCGTCCCGACTGGTCGTCGTCGCGAAGCCGCCCGTAGTTGCCGATGAGCGGGTAGGTCATGGCCACGACCTGGCCCGCGTACGACGGATCCGTGCAGACCTCCTGGTAGCCGGTCTGGCTGGTGTTGACCACGAGGTCGCCGCCGGCGGCGATCGGCGAGCCGAAGGCGATCCCGGGGAAGACGGTCCCGTCCGCCAGCGCCAGCACGGCCGGTCCGAGGTCGCCGACGCGGGGATCGACGATCGAGTCCGGGAACGGCAGCGGCGGCAGCGGCATCAGGCGGGCCGAGCCATCGACGGGAAGGGGGACGGGAGGGCGATCAGGTCGCGGCGAAGCTGCGCGGACACGCTCGATCGAGCCTCCCTTCCGGCCTCACGGGACCGGTACGCCGGTCTCACGGGACCGGCTGCAAGGACCGAGCCAAGGGTACCAGAGGCGGGCAGTGGAGTCCCGGCGCTAGGGGGTCGGGGTGGGGGTCGGCTCGACGGTCGGGGTCGGCTCGGGCGGCGTCGGCGTCGGCTTCTTGGTCGGCTTGGGGGTGGGCTTCGGCGTCGGCTTGGGCTTGGGCTTGCTCGGTGCCGAGCAGCTCGGCGCGGACTGGGCCGGGCCCTTGGCGGTGCTCGTCGGCGGCTTCGACTGGTATTTGTCCGCCGGGC
>JADGQI010000057.1 GCA_017881905.1 Chloroflexota bacterium | reverse complement strand
GGAGCAAGGCCGACGACCCGATCCTGGACGCTGCCGCCCGGGTCTCCGAGGCCGTCTTCGAGAGCCCGTCGGTCCGCTACGTGTCGATGCCGGGAACGGCTCCGATGTGGCAGGTCTGCGGCCGTGATGCGGTGCCGACGACCACCCTCGGCGGCGGCTCAGCGGATTGTCGGGCCCATGCTCCGAACGAGAACGTCCGGATCGACTACGCCGCCAAGGCCGCCCAGCTCACTGCCCGGTTCCTCGACGAGTTCGCCCGGCTCGGTTGACGCGCCGGGCCGGTCATGCGCCGGGCCGGTCGGCGGATCGCCGGCGCCGCGCGGGCGTTGGCCATCGGTGCGACCATCCGTGGATGGCCAGCACCGCCGAACCCGGCGAGGGGATCCGTCTCGAGGAGCTCCAGCTCGCGACGCGCAACCGGGGCATGCCGCTCGAGGGGCTGCGCTACGACGTCACGCCGATCGGGATGCACTACCTCCTTGTCCACTTCGACATCCCCGACGTCGACGCCGACTCCTGGCGACTCCGGATCGGAGGCCTGGTCGAGCGTCCGCTCGAGCTGAGCCTGGCCGACCTGCGCCGACGACCGGCCCGGACGCTCCCGGTCACGATGGAGTGCGCCGGCAACGGCCGCGCCCGGCTGGACCCTCGGCCGCTCAGCCAGCCCTGGCTGGTGGAAGCCGTCGGGACGGCGACGTGGACCGGGACGCCGCTGGCGGGGATCCTCGCCGACGCCGGGGTCCGACCGGACGCGGTGGAGCTCGTGTTCACCGGAGCCGACCGAGGAACGCAGGGCGACATCGAGCAGGACTACCAGCGGAGCCTGACGGTGGCCCAGGCGACGGCCCCCGAGGTCCTCCTGGCCTATGAGATGAACGGACGACCGCTCGAGCCGCAGCACGGCTTCCCGGTCCGGCTCCTGGTCCCTGGCTGGTACGGCATGACAAGTGTGAAGTGGTTGACCGCGATCGAGGCGGTCGCAGCACCGTTCGAGGGCTACCAGCAGATCGAGGCGTACACCTTCCGCGAGTCGGACGACGACCCGGGCCAGCCGGTCACCCGGATGCGGGTCCGGGCGCTGATGATCCCACCGGGCATCCCCGACTTCTACACCCGCGTCCGGTCGCTCGACCCAGGACCGACGACCCTGCGGGGCCGGGCCTGGGGAGGCTTCGCGCCGATCGTCCGGGTCGAGGTCGGGATCGACGGGGTCTGGGCCGAGGCGACGCTCGGACCACCGCTCGGCGAGCACGCGTGGCGGAGCTGGACGTACGACTGGCTCGCACCGCCCGGCGAGCACACCCTGTCGTGCCGGGCGACCGACGCCGACGGCACGACCCAACCCACCGTCCCGGCTTGGAACGTCAAGGGGCTCGCCAACAACCTCGTCCAGGACGTGGCGGTCACCGTCCGGGCCTGACCCTGCGGCGCGCCTAGCGGATGTGGCAGACGAAGCTGACGGCGGCGCCGAGGGCAGCCGGCGCAGAGATGGCGGCCACGTGCACGGCGTGGAGCAGGACGAAGCTCAGCCCGGCCCCGATCCCGATGCCGCCGGTCGCTCGTCGCAGACGCATGACGAGACTATCCACGCATCCGGGCCGCCAGACAAGCCCTGGTCGCGATCAACCGAACCAGCGATCGACGAAGGCCTCGAGACGGGCAAGGGCGACGGGCAGGTCCGTCCGACCGAAGCCGACCCGGAAGTGGTCGCCCGGCACGCCGAACCGCGAGCCCGGCAGGAGCAGGACCCCCTCCGCCTCGACCAGGTCGGCCGCGAACGCGTCGATCGACACGCCGGGGATCGTCAGGCGCGGGAAGCCGACCGAGCCCGCTCGCGGTCGGACCCACGAGAACGCGTCCGAGCGCACGGCGAAGAACCGGTCGAGCAGCGGCAGGTTGGCACCGACGATCGCCTGGGTCCGAGCGAGGACCGTGTCCCGTGCCCGGAGCGCCACGATCCCGAGGATCTCGGCGGGCGCGGACGAGCAGATCGTCGTGTAGTCCTTGAACGCGGCGGCTCGGGCGAGCAGCGCTCGGTCGCGGCTTGCGAGCCAGCCGATCCGGAGCCCGGCCATCGCGAACGACTTCGACAGGACGCCGAGCGACACCCCACGCTCGATGGCGTCGGCTCCGGCCGTCACGCGGTCGGCGGGGTCGAGCTCGAGGAACCGGTACACCTCGTCGGCCAGGAGGTGGACACCGGCCTCGGCGCACAGGTCGGTCAGCGTCCGCCACTCGGCGTGGGTCGGCAGCATCCCGGTCGGATTGTGCGGCGCGTTGACGACGATGAGGCGGGTGTCCGGCCGGATCGCCGCTCGCAGTCGCCCGACATCGAGCGCCCAGCCGTCCGTCTCGTGCAGCTCGTGGAGGGTCACGTCCGCACCCGCGGCCCGCGCGACCTCGTACAGGCTCTGGTAGCCGGGCCAGGTCACGATCGCATGGTCGCCCGGCCCGAGCATGACCGAGATCAGGCAGAAGATCGCCTCCTCGGCGCCGGCGAAGACGAGCACCTCCTCGGCCGAGATCCCCTCGTACAACCCGGCGATCTCGCGGCGCAGCAGCGGATGCCCGGTCGATTCGGTGTAGCCGAGCTGGAGGCCGTCCCACAGTCCGCGGGTCTCGTCATCCGCCAGGGCCAGGAGGTCCGCCATCGGGTAGCCCTGGACGTCCGACGCACAGAGCAGGTGCCTGACGGCGAACTCCCAACGGGCGAAGTACCGCTCCAGCTCGAACTCGGCGATCCGCATCTAGCGGTCGAGCAGGTGGAGCTTCGCGGCGATGGTCTTGAAGTCCCTGGCTTCGATGCCGGTGCCGGTCAGCAGCCAGGCCGGGTTCTCGGTCTCATCGACGACCGCGCTCAGGACGCCCGCCGACGTCGAGCTGAGGTCCGCCTGGCGGTCGCCGAATGGGATCGACCCGAGGTCATCCCCGGACGGCACGCACGGGGTCGTCTCCTGGCAGACCGAACCCTGGTCGAGGACGACCTTCGCCCCGTCGGAGCGGCGCCGGTAGATGATCCACAGCCGACCGCCGTCCTTGAGCTGGAAATGCCCGTCCTCGACCGACCAACCCTTCGGCAGCACGGCACAGTAGACCGGCCACGACACGTCGTCGGCGAAGACCCCGAAGAAGTCGTCACGCGTCTGGGCCGAACCGAAGCAGGCGTCGGTCCCTCCGGCTGACGGCGTGCCGACGGGCGTCGGCGCCTCGGTCGGCCCGTCGGTGGGCGACGGCTCGAGCGTGGGCTCGTCGCTGGGTCCGGCCGACGGCTCGTCGGTGGACCCGGTGCTCGGCCCCTCGGAGGCCGGACCGCCGGACGCCGACGGCGCCTCCGATGGGCCCGCGGACGTCTGCGCCGTCGGGCTTGTATCGGCGGTGCCGTTGCAGCCGCCCAGGGCGATCGCGACGAGCAGGACGACCGTCGTCGCCCGGCCCCGAGCGATCCCTCCCGGGCGCCGGCCGATGGGCGACAGCCTCGGACCGCGCGCTCGCATCACCGCCGCAGCCTAGCCCGTCCCGCAGCAGGTGGTCAACGCGACGCGGGCACCCCGTCGATCGCGGAGACGCCCGTCTGGCCGCCCGACCGCCGGACGAAGGCTGGATCGACGCCGAACACCTCGCGGATCCGGTCGTCGACCAGGACGTTGTCCGGGGCGCCGTCGGCGACGATCCGCCCGTGCGCCATGAGGACGAGACGCGGGAAGAAATGCGCCGCCAGGCCGAGGTCGTGGAGGACGGCCACGATCGTCGTACCGTCGCGCCGGTTCAGGTCCACCAGCAGGTCCATCGTCTCGACCTGGTGGCGGAGGTCGAGGTGGACGGTCGGCTCGTCGAGGACGAGGACGGGAGCCGCCTGGGCGACCGCCATCGCCAGGAGCACCAGCTGACGCTCGCCGAGGGAGAGCTCGCGCGCATCGCGGCCGAGCAACCCGCCGACGCCGACGCGCTCGATCGCGGCTGCGATCGCTGCCCGGTCTGCCGGCCGGTGACCACGGAACGGATCCTCGTGAGCGAGACGACCGAGCCCGACGACCTCCTCGACCCGGGCGGCGAACGGCAGCGCCCCCGCCTGCGGGACGACGGCCAGCCGCCGGGCGATCGCCATCCGGTCGAGCCGCTCGACGGGATCGCCGTCGAGGGTCACCCGTCCCGCGCTGGGCCGGAGCGTCCCGGTGACCACCCGCAGCAGGCTCGACTTGCCGGCTCCGTTCGGCCCGACGATCGCGACTCGCTCGCCGGGCGCGATCGACAGGTCGATCCCGCTCAGGACGACCCGCTCGCGATAAGCGGCGTCGACTCCGACGAGCTCGACCACCGGTGTGTCGACGGCGCTCACAGCTCGTACCCGGTCCGCGCCCGACGGAGAAGGACGAGGAAGAACGGCGCCCCGATGATCGCGGTGACGACGCCGACCGGGATCCCGCCGGCGAGTCGCGCGACGAGGTCGGCGGCGGCCAGCAGGCTCGCCCCGATGATCGCCGACAGCGGCAGGACCCAGCGCGCGTTCGGCCCGACCACGAGCCGGACGACGTGCGGCACGACCAGTCCGACGAAGCCGATCAGCCCGCTGATCGAGACCGCCGCCGCGGTGATCAAGCTGGCCAGGCCGAGCAGGATCGCCCGCTCACGACGGACGTCGACGCCAAGATGGGCGGCGGTCTCCTCGCCGAG
Source organism: Chloroflexota bacterium (assembly GCA_017881905.1). Classification (GTDB taxonomy): domain Bacteria; phylum Chloroflexota; class Limnocylindria; order Limnocylindrales; family CSP1-4; genus Chersky-267. Next base: position 36,332 of record JADGQI010000057.1, on the reverse strand, counting down.
GAGGAACCCGTTGAGCGACCGGGCCCGAGCCAGGATCGCGATCGTGGCGAGGAGGATGATCGGCGCAGTGAGCAGGACCTGCGACCACGACGTTCCCTCGAACCCACCGAGCAGGTAGTAGAAGATCTGGCGCAGGTTCGTGCCCGACAGGTACATCGTCATCGCCAGGCCGGCCGCCAGGAGCGACCCGACCGCGTAGCCGGTCAGCAGCAGGCTGGTGAGCGGAGCCAGCGTCCCGGTCCGGCTGAAGCGGTAGACGACCGTCACCGCCAGCAACGCCCCGACGAACGCCAGGACCTGGACCAGCCCGAACCCGAGCAGCGCGATCCGGATCGGGATGAGCACAGCGATCGCGGCACCGAGCGCCGCACCCGACGCGGTCCCGAGCACGTACGGGTCCGCCAGCGGGTTGCGCAGGATCCCCTGGAACGTCACGCCGGCGACGGCCAGGCCGAGCCCGACGACCATCGCCGCGAGCACCCGAGGGAGTCGCAGATCCATCACGATCGTCTCGGCGGCGGGCGTCCACGTCGCGCCGAGGTCGAGCCCGAGCAGGCGGTGGGCGAGGATCGCGACGGTGTCCGCCGGGGCGACGGCCACACTCCCCAGCGCCACCCCGAGGATGAGTACGACGAACAGCGCGACGACGCTCCCGCCCAGGAGGATCGCCGGGCGCGAGCGGACGCGCTCGAGCGGGCCCGTCCGGGCCAGTGGTGCGCCGAGGACCTCCGTCCGGGTCGCCACCGCGGTCAGGGCGCCGCCGAGCCGGAGGCGGCCGGCGACGCCGTCGGGGTCGGCTGGGGGAACATGGCGGCGAGCTCGGGGTGGATGGCGACCGCCAGCGCTTGGAGGCCCTGGACCAGTCGCGGGCCCGGGCGACTGATGACGGTGTCGTCGGCCGGGCGGATCGCGCCGTCCTTCACCGCCGTCATCGTGTCCCAGCCCGCCCGCCCGGCGACGATGGCGGGGGTCGTCCCACCCACGGCGTCGCCGAGGACGATGATCTCCGGATCCGCCGCCACGAGCTTCTCGAGCGGGATCGCGAAGACGGCCGGGTCTTCGGTCGTGATCGGGGTCCCCCCGGCGAGGCCGATCATCTGGGCGATGAACGAGTCCTTGGCGGGGCCATAGATCTCCTTGGTCGCATCAAGCTCATAGAACGTCTTCGGCGCCGGCAGGCCCTTCGTCGCGGCGGCGACCCGGTCGAGGCCGGCCTGCATCGACGCGGTGAGATCGCGCGCCGCGGGTCCCTCGCCGACCGCATCGCCGACCAGCTCGATGTCCTTGAGCACGCCCTCGACGTCGGTGGCGTAGGTGACGACGACGGGGATGCCCGCCGTGCGCAGCTGGGTGATCGCCTCGGGCGGGTTGAAGCCGTTGCCTCCGGCGATGACCAGGTCGGCGCCAAGACTGACGATCTGCTCGACGTCGACCGACCCGAACTTCGCCACGATCGGCAGCTTGTCGGCCTCGGGCGGGTAGGGGGTGAAGTCCTCGACCTTGCCGACGGTCCGGTCGCCGGCGCCGATCGCGTACAGGATCTCGGTCGTCGCCGGCGTGAGCGAGACGATCTTCTGGGGGGCTGCCTTGAGGACGACGGCGGTGCCCTCGTCGTCGGTCAGGGTCAACGGGAAGGTCGCCGCGGCGACCGGTGTCTGGCTGGGCGTGGCCGGCTTCGGCGTGCCGGCCGCGGGCGGGATCGCCGACGCAGTCGCATCGGGCGGGATCGAGACGGGGGTCGCGGACGAGCCGCCGGTACAGGCGCTCAGCAGGAACGCCGCGCCGAACAGGACGGTCGCGATGCGCCGGTTCGTCCGGGCTGCGCCGGGCATACCAAACCCCTCGCCGGGCGGTCGAGGGGTGGAGGTCGGGGTCACGGGATGCCTACCCTTTCTCTCGAAGGTGGAGCATGGACCCCTGGGCCGGCGACCGGACTCGCGCGGTCGGCCCGGGCACGGATGCCCGAGACGCCGCGACCACCGTAGCGGGACTGTGCCGGGATCTCACCGGCTTCGCGACCCAGCGGTCTGGCGTATGCGGTTGACCCGCCGACTGTACCACGCGACACCCCTCCGCCCTGCGGCGAGGCGCCCCCGGAAGCGCCACGGCGGTCCGCGGTGACTCCTGGGCAAGCCGCTGGTGATCACGCGATACGTCGCTGGTGAGCGCCCGCTGCGAGACTCCCTCCCTCGCCCTCCTCCCGCCACCAGCCCCACCCCGCCGGAGGAGGTCCAGATCGTGGACGGACGAACCAGGCGAAGACGGTGGAGGTCATGGGTCCCGCCGCTCCTCGGCATCGCCACCGTGCTCGTGACCGTCGCGGCGGCCGGTCCGCATCCGGTCGCGGCCGCCTACCAGGGAACGGCGGATTCGAACGAATCCGCCTTCGAGCCGCCGTGCATCGGCTGGGACGACCCGCATCCCGAGCGGATGCTGACCCTGGCCACGGCGGGGATGAAGGCACTCGGCTACGACGTCAAGGCATACAAGGGTGCGGCGTTCACCCGCGCTCATGTCCTGAGCCGGACGATCGGCGACTGGGCCTACTACGTCCACTCCCACGGCGACTACTACTGGCATGCGGGCGACCAGCGCCGCTACTCCGGCTTCCGCGAGGACTCCGGGGACTGCGACCAGTCGATCGTGTACTCGAAGGACATCAAGGACAAGCGCAACGGCCGGCAGACGAACCTCGTCGTCATCTCGACCTGCAGCAACGGCGACCCCAACACGACGATGCCCGGCGCGTTCGGGATCGCGAAGTCCAAGGCGGGCGAGCTCGATTGGAACGGACCGAAGTTCTTCCTCGGCTACGTCGGCGAGACGTACGACAACGACGAGGAGACGTTCGAGGTCACGTTCTGGGACGCCCTCAAGCGGGGCAAGGGGGTCGGACCGGCGTTCGAGCTGGCGATGCTCGAGGACTTCACCCACAGCTCGTTCGACGCGGACTGGTGGGGCAGCTACATCTGGTCCGGCCGGGCTGGCCCGGTCGGCACCTGCCCGTCGTGCGTCTAGGAGTGTCGACATGCCTCAGCTCCTCCACCCCTCGTTCCTGCGCCTCGGACGCCGGTCGGCGGCGATCCTCCTTCTTTTCGCCGCGATCGGCCTACTCGTGACCGGACTGGCCCGCCCGGCCGACGCGAGCGACCCCTACGTCGCCGGTGGTGACGCGACGAGGGTCAGCCGGCTGACGGACGCGCGGGCGGCCTCGATCGCTGATCGGGCGGCCGCCGACGAGCATGTCCTCGGATCGGTCGCGGTGGCACGACGGACGGTCGACCGGATCGTCGATCGACGCGTCCATCGGACCTTCGACGAGGTGACCGGCCTCGATCCGCGCGGGCGACCCGTCGAGGTCCTGCGCTACGACGTCGGCGGGCGATTGATCGCCGCCAGTCGCCTGGGCTGGCCGGGCGCCGTGGGTCGGCCGCTCGATGGGTCGGCGAACGCGATCCGGGCCGCCGACCACCTGGCCCGATCGGTCGGGATCGTGCCCCATGGCCGACCCGTCGCCGAGGGCCGCGGCGTGAACGGCTGGAACGTCCGCTGGGATCGGGTCGTCGCCGGAATCCCCGTCCCGGGCGACGGCGTTCGGGTCCAGCTCTGGGCCGATGGCACGTTCCACGGGCTGGCGGTCTCGGAGCACGGCCTCGCGGCGGCACCGGGCGCGACGCTCGCGAGTGGGCGGGCGGAAGCGGCCGCCACGACCCTCCTCGACCGGTGGATCCCGGCGAAGCACCGGTCCGAAGCCCGGATCTCGTCGTCGTCCCTCGCCTGGGTCGCCCCGAACGACACCTTCGAGCCGGCGCGGCCCGATGCACCCGCGGAGATCCGCCGCCTCGCCTGGGTCGTGACCGTCCGGTCGACCGGGACGTTGGCCGCCTCCCTTCGCGGCCTCGAGATCTGGATCGACGCCGGCGACGGTTCGCTGCTCGGCGGTGACGTCCTGCGATGAGGTCGTCGTGGCGCTCCCAGGGACGAAGACTCGGGCCGATCGCCGTCACGCTCATCGCGATGGCGATCGGCACCGGCTGCGGTCCTGCACCGCCGGTCCCGGGTCGGACGGTCGTCGGGTCACCGCCGGGGTCGGCGCCGTCACCGACGGCGGAGACCCGAGCCGAGGCATCCTCGAGCGAACCGTCGAGTGCGCCCTCTCCGGGGGGCGGTGACCAGCCGGGACGACTGCTGCTCCTGTCGGGCCGGACCGGGACGATGCGACTCGAGGTCGTCGACGGCGCCGGTGAGCGGCGGTCGATCCCGTCGCCGGTGCCCGGTGTCGCCTGGATCTCGACGAGTCTCGACGGTCGCGCGCTCGTGACGACCCTGGACGGCCGAGCCTACGTCTCCGGACCGCTCGACGACGACGCGGACCCTGCCTGGCGACGGACGGCTCCCGGACCGGACCGTCGAACCCTGGCCGGCCCGCTCACGTTCGGGACACTGTCGCCCGACGGGTCCCGGGCGGCGTTCCTGGCGGCCGACTACGACAGCGGTGGTCCGTTCGACGTGGTCATCCTGCCCGTGCCACCGTCGACGGCCCGTCCGCTGGTGACCCGGGTCGATCTTGGCGCGGAGGGCGCGCCGCCGTCATGGCTCGATGGCCGGATCGTCGTCCTCGCCCGGACCTCCGGCGACGCGGTCCAGGCATTCCTCATCGACCCGGCCGCGCCGGGCCGCGTCGCCCGCATAGAGCGGGCCTCCGGCGACCCTCCTGCGCCCATCGCCGGACTGTCGATCGCGGCCGATGGACGGACCGTCGCCGTCGGGTCGCGGGATGGCCGGGTCGTCGTCGGACCTACGCAACGGTGGGTGACGGATGCCGCGACTGACCCGCCGTCGGCCACGCCGGCCCCGGTCGGGCTGGAGCCGGGCCTCGACGGATCACGCTCGTTCGCCTGGCTCGCCCTGGCGCCCGACGGCGAGCGGGTCGGGATGGTCCGGACGGACGCCGACGGTGCGTCGGTCGGCTTGACCATCCACGACCGGGCGGATCGCTGGCGCCAGGGACGGTCCATCCCGCTGGCGGCCGGTGCGGATCGCGCGGTGGTCGCCTGGCTGCCGTGACGCCACATCGCGCCCGGCCCGGATCAGGCGACGGACAGGGTCAGGCGGTGACCGGTTCGCGCGCGCTGAAGATCGAGACCTGCGCCTCCTCGGGCAGCATCACGCCGAAGATCTTCTGGAGCGCGAGGAGATGGACGCACGAATCCCAGCTGTCGAAGTAGTGGCAGGTGCAGCGCCAGCTACCGGCGTCGAGGCTCACGTGATGGGTGTCGTTGTCACCGCGGAACGTGAGGCTGAGGCGATCGATCGTGATCCGATCCAGCTCGCGAGCGTAGCGATTCGCCTTCTCGACCTTGCCGATGAGGGAGCTGTGCATCGTCGAGGATCCTCCGTCGCCCGAGGGCGCTGACGAGGCCGCCGTCCGGTCCTGCACCATCGACCGGTGAGGGCGGTCGCTGACCGAACCATACACCCGACGGAACCCGCCCGGAACCCCGTACCCGACCGGTCCTTTCGGTCCGGACGCCCCGACCGGTCAGGGCGCGGAGGTGCCCTCGCGGCCGAAGTCGTCCTCGATCCGGATGACGTCGTCGAGCTCGGGCGTCGACACCTCGATCAGCTCGCAGCGCTCGATCGCCTCGAACCGGTGGACCATCCCGACGGGGATGCGCCGGTGATCGCCGGGCCCCATCTCGGTCGTGCCGAGCTCCCCGCCGAGCTCGCCGTGATGGAGCCGCAGCCGCCCCGAGATGACGAGGATCGACTCGTCCTTCAGCTCGTGGACCTGGAGCGACAGCCGCTTGCCGGTCTCGATCACCAGGATCTTCCCGACGTACTTGTCGGTGTGGGCCCAGATCAGCTCGTGGCCCCACGGCTTGTCCACCCGGCGCGCGGCCGGCTCGACTGCGGCCGCGGACCCGGCGGCCGACGGACCCGCCGCGCCGCGCGCCGACGCGACGGACTCAGGCGCCACGTACGAGCCGCTCCCCGGCATCGATCATCGCCTCGCGAACCTCCGGCGTCGTCGCCTCGGTGTAGATCCGGACCAGCGGCTCGGTCCCGCTGAACCGGACCAGCAGCCACGACCCGTCGGAGACGAAGAACTTGAACCCGTCGTTCGTGTCGAGCGCGACCGTCTTCGTGACCGGCTCGCCGGCCAGCTCGCTCGGAGCGTGGACGCGAAGGTCGACGAGGAGCCGATCCTTGAGCGCCGGATAGGCCGCCCGCTCGATGTGGACGTCGACCCGGCGATAGTTCGACGGCCCGGCCAGCTCGTGGAAGGCGGCCAGCGCCTTCGAGACCGGCCATCGTCCGGCGGCCCGCTCGCGCAGGAACAGGTCGAGCAGCAGCAGGTCGGCGTAGACACCGTCGCGTTCGGGAAGGTGCATCCCGAACCCGAACCCGCCCGACTCCTCGGCGCCCATCATCGCGCCCGTCTCCATCATCTTCGGGCCGATGTACTTGAACCCGACCGAGGTCTCGTAGATCTGGATGCCGTAGTGCTTGCCGAGGCGCTCCGCCATCGACGTGTTGTTGACGCTGATGACGACCGGATCGCGCAGCCCGCGGTATTCGGCGAGGTAGTACATCAGCAGCCCGGTGACCTCGAGCTGGTGGATGAAGTCACCCCGCTCGTCGGCCGCACCGGCCCGGTCGGCGTCGCCGTCGAGCAGGAGTCCGATGTCGTACCCGCCGCGCGACAGCATCCCGAGCGCCTCATCGACGTTCGGCCGGATCGGCTCCGGGTTCACCCCGCCGAAATACGGGTTGCGCTCCTGGTGGATCTCGGTCACCCGGATCCTGCCGCCCGACAGGAGCCTGGAGATCCAGCCCGCCCCGGCGCCCCACATCGGCTCGACGAGGACCGAGGCGTCGGCCGCCCTGAGCGCGTCGAGATCGACGGTCCGGCGAAGGTAGCGCTCGTAGCCCTCGAACGGGTCGAACCGCTCGACGAGCCCGGCGGCCTCGGCGTCGGCGAACGGGCGACGCTCGATGGCCGTCCCACCGTTCGTGGCGATCGTCGCCTCGATCACCGACAGGATGTCCGGCCCGGCGGCGGACCCCGTCGGCGCCTTGATCTTGAAGCCGTTGTCGGTCCACGGGTTGTGGCTGGCCGTGATGACGATCCCCGCGGCAGCCCCACGTTCGACGACCTCATAGCTCGACATCTGGGTCGGCACCGCGTGGCTGGCGTAGGCGACCGGGATGTCGTGGGCGAGGAGGACCTCGGACGCCGCTATCGCGAAATGCTCGCTCGCGAAGCGACGGTCGTAGGCCAGGACGACGCCCTTGGCCTGCTCGCCGCGGTCGATGACGTAGCGGGCGACCCCGTCGGCACAGCGCCGGACGTTCTCGAACGTGTACTCGTCGGCGACCTTCGCCCGCCAGCCATCGGTGCCGAAGACGATCTTGGTCGGTGCCGGAGCCTCGGCGATGTTGGTCACGATCAGGCCTCCTGTCGAGCGGCCCTGTCGAGCAGCTGGACCACGATGTCGCGCGTGGGACGAGCGCCAGCGAGCAGGGCGACCGGCGTCCCGGCGAGGATACCGCGGGGACCGTCGGTCAGGACGAGCCGACCGTCGAGGCGCTCGACGACGAGGTCGTCCGGACCGGCCTCGGCCGCCTCGCCGGGCTGGACGACCCGGCCGGTCCCGGCCCCGTCGAGCGCGGCGAGGAGCACCGTCCAGCTCCCGAGATCGCTCCAGCCGACCTCCATCGAGGCCATCACGACCCGGTGCGCCGCGGCGGCCGGCTCCATCACGGCGTAGTCGATCGAGACGGCCCGGGCGGCGGCGTACCCGCCGGCGAGCCGCCCATCCGCCCAGCCCTCGGCGATCGGGTCGAAGACGTCCGGAGCGAAGTCGCGGAATGCTGCCAGGATCGCGCCCCGCCGCCACAGGAACATGCCGGCATTCCAGGCGACACCCGGCGTCCTGCCGAGCTCGGTTGCCCGGGCCGGGTCCGGCTTTTCCTCGAAGGCCCGGAGCGGGTACGCCAAGAGCCCGCCGACGTCGGCCCCGCGCTCGAGGTCCGGCAGGAGATAGCCGTACTCGGTCGCCGCTCGGTCGACCTGGATCCCCAGCGTGACCAGCGGGTCGGCGATCCCGAACCGGTCCGTCGCTCCGCTCGCGGCCAGGCCGGCGGCGCCGGCGAGCACGCCTCGAAAGATGTCCTCGGCGACGATCAGGTGGTCGGCCGGGAGGACGATCATGACGTCGTCGTCGGGGCGGTCGATCGCGGCCGCCGCGAGGGCGATCGCGGCCGCCGTGTTGCGACCCTGCGGCTCCTCGAGGATGTGCACGCCGGGGACCTGCCCCCGCGCGAGCTCGGCAGAGGCGCTCGAAGCGACGACCGTGATGTCGTCGAGATCCAGGTCCGGCCCGAGGATCCGGGCGATCGTCTTCTGGAACAGCGTCTGGTCACGCGCCTCGCCCGGGAAGAGCGGCAGGAACGGCTTCGGGCGCTCGGGGGTCGACAGCGGCCACAATCGGGTCCCGCCGCCGCCGGCCATGATGACGGCGTACACCGCGCTCATTCTAGGGACCGCTCAGGGCCTACCGCACCGGCAGGAGGCTGGCGTCGACGATCCCGTCGACCGTCACCGGGTTCGGCACGAGCCCACCTGGCAGGCCGGCGATGAAGTCGATCGACTTCGCCCACCCATCGCGGTCGATCGCGCCGAGGCCCTGGGTGGCCGTCAGGCTGTCATGCCAGCCGTCGATGGTCGCCTGGAGCACGGCCATCTGCGCGTCCTTGTCGTTGGCGATCTCGGGGACCACCGTGATCGCGGCATCGAGTCCCTTCTGTGGATCGGCGGTGATGTCGTCCATCGCGCGGAGCGTGGCCGCGATGAACGCCGCGATCGCGTCCTTCTTCGTCTCGAGCGTCTTCGTTCCCGCGATCAGCCCGTTGCCCTGGAGCGGGACGATGTCGTCGACGGTCAGGACGACCGGCGGGACACCGGTCCGGGCGAGCTGGATCGGCTCGTTGTTGGAGAAGCCCGTGGCGGCGTCGACCTTGTCCTGCTCGACCCCGACGAGCTGGCCGTAGTCGGGATAGAGGCTGATCTTCGTGTCGGCCGGGGTGAGCCCCGCCGACGACAGGAGCGCCTGGAGCATGATCCAGCCCGACCCGTACTTGCCCGGCGTCCCGATCGTCTTGCCCTTCAGGTCGGCCGCGGTCTTGATCCCGCTCGACGCCTTGGCGAAGACCACGTTGGGGAACTTGGCGTAGATCGTGGCCAGGTAGCGGACCGGTATGCCGTGGCTGACGGCCGGGATGACGCTCGTGCCGTCGGCGATCGCGACGTCGACCTGGCCGGCCGCGGCGAGCGTGATCAACTCGGGATCGTTGCCGTTCTGGAAGGTCACGTCGAGACCGGCGTCGCGGTAGTAGCCGGCCTGGTCGGCGAGGTAGAACTGGGCGAACTGGACGTTGGGGATGTAGCCGAGCCCGACCGTCAGCTTGGTCGGCGTGGCAGACGGTGATGCCGAGGCCGGTGCGGTCGCTGACTTGGCGGGCGACGTGCTCGCGATCGCCGCACTCGCTCCGACCGACGGCGAGGGGGCCACGACCGATGGCGAAGCTCCTCCGGACGAGCAGGCGACGACGATCAACCCCACGAGGACGGCGACGAGGGCCACGAGCGGCCGGACAGTGGGGCGGGTCGAAAGCGGGTCCACGGGCTCCTCCACGCCGGATGTCGTCCATTCGGCCAACGGGGCGCCCGAAGATGGAGCTCGCGCACGGTCGCACGCGGGTCCAGGCCTTCTTCCATCCGGACTCTACCGTCGGCTCCGGTCGGGCCGACGGACTCGCGTCCGCCGCCCTCGGATCTGCTGACACTCGGCACGACGGGTCGTGCCGGGCCGCTCGTGGGCTCGTCCGTCGACGCTGTCGCATCGGCCGGACCGTACCACCGGTCGGGATTCTCACCCTGCCCCGAAAGCCGTCCCGATCGTAGCACGAGGCCGGCCTTCCGCCGTCCAAGGCGCCTCATGAAGCCCGGAGGTCACCTGGGGTGGACGCTGATCGAAAGCCCGTCGAGCACGAGTCGTCCCGGTAGCGGATCGGAACTGGTGACGTCCAGGTCACCGAGATACGCCTGGCCGAGCGGGCGCTTGAAGAAGGTTCCGAGGTATTCGATCCAGTTCGCGGGCCGGTGCCCGTCGTACGTCCGGATCTCGGTCGCCCACCAGGAGGTGTCGTCGGCGGCGAAGTAGATGAAGAGACGCATCTCGACCCCATCCTCGTGCCAGGTGGCTTCGAGGGTCCAATACCGGGATGAGCCGGGATCCGAGTGGAGCAGGATCGGCTTCTCGCCCACGAAGCTCCGCCCGTCGGCATCGATGGCGAGGTTCGTCGCCGTAAGAGACACGACGTTGGTCCGCCAGTCGATCGAATGCCTGGGTGCTTCGGGGAGGGCTGATGGCGTTGGTCCGGTGCTGGGCGTGGACGCCTCGGCCGAGCTGGCCATCGGCGGCTGCCACTGACCGTCCGCGGATGGCAGGACGTGGATCGGGATGCTCGCCGTCATGCGGTGAACATTGCCCGTGCAGCCCGCTTCCTCGACGAACGACGCGACCGCGGTGATCGTCCAGTCTCCCGCCGGCAGGCGCACGACGGGATCGCCATTCAGGAATGCATGGAAGAAGGCGGCGTCGGGATCGGACTCCGAGAAACCGCCCGACTTGCTGAGGCCCGATGTCATCGGCTTGTCGCCCTTCAGCTGAGTCGCCCTGCAGTCGCTCGTCCATGCGGGTTCGACGTCGTGCTTCCCGTTGGGATCGACATATGCGAACCCGAACGGCCCGCCACCGGACGTCCCGAGGTCGACGCTCGTGCCGTCGACCAGGGAGAGGGTCGCGAGGCCCTCGATCGGCTCTCCGGCCGTCCAGATCGTCTTCGGCAGCTCGAAGTCGAGGCGGAAGCGACCCTCGACCGACTGAGCGTGTTGCGGCGCGCTGGATGGGTCGGCCGACGGCGCGGACGACGGTGCCGGGGAGGTCATGACCGAAGCGCCCGACGAGGCGGCCGGACCAGCCGACGCGACACCGGACGTGATCGGGGCTCCAGTGGCGCCCTCGATCCGACCGAGTCGCGAGCCGGTGCCGACGAAGACCAGCGACGCAAGGATGCCGATGGCCACGACCGCGACGCCGAGCGGAGCCAGGCGGGGCATCGACGAGCGGATCGTCGGCGACGAGAGTCGAGGGGTCGACCGCGCGAGGTCGCGGGTCGCCCGGACGGTCTCGGCCTCATGGAGTGCCTTGAGGCGTCGGACGATCGGGTCGTCATCGGGCATCGTCACGACATCGACTCCCTGAGCTTTCGCAGTCCGGTCTTGAGCTGGGTCTTGACCGTGTTCTCGGAGACGCCGAGCGCGGCGGCGGTCTCGGCGACCGAGAGGTCGGCCATGTAGTGCAGGACGACGGCTGCGCGCACCCGGGTCGGAAGCCGTCGCAGCGCGTCCCGGAGATCCGCGGAGGCTGCGAGGTCGGGCTCCGTCTCGGCGACGCGGCCCCGGTCGATGTCATCGGCGGACCCGAACGGAATGGCGGCCCGAAGTCGCCGGCGCAGGCGATAGGCCTCGCGGGCCTGGATGGTGACGAGCCAGGGCCAGAGGGACTCGGCCCGTTGGAGCCCTCCGACGTTCCGGATCGCGAGCTCGAAGGTCGTCTGGACCAGGTCCTCGGGGTCTCCGGCGCGGAGGGATCGGGCGATCGCGAGCAGCCGCGGCCGATGGCGCTCGAGCGCGTCAACCAGCGTATCCGTCGCGAGGTCACCGGCCGTCCGCTCGAGGTCGAGCTCGTCCAGGGTCATGCCGATCGAGATCACACCCCTATAGAGGCGATCAGCCTAGCGATCCGGGTGATGCCGACGCCGAGCTCACTCAGCCGACGGTCATGCGCTGGGGGCCACAGCTCGGTAGAGACGTCGCTCGCCGGTCAGGCCCTTGAGCTGATACGAACCCGCCTCCTCGACGGCGAGCCCCGATCCATCGAGGAGATCGCGGGTCGTCGACGACACGAAGACCTCGTCGGCTCCGGCGCTGGACAGGACCCTCGCTGCGGCGTGGACCGCGACGCCACGAGCATCACCGCCGATGAGTTCGACCTCGCCGGTGTGGACGCCGACCCGGATCGAGATCCCCATGTCTCGGGCAGCCTGGACCATCGCGAGGCCGCAGCGGACCGCGCGGGAGGCGCTGTCGAAGACCGCCAGGAAACCGTCCCCGGTGGTGTCGATCTCGCGGCCGCGGAAGCCGTTCAGCAGGTCCCGCATCCGTCGGTTGTGGTCGTTGAGCAGCATCCGCCACGCCTCATCGCCCATCCGCTCGAGGGCGGCGGTCGAGTCGACGATGTCCGTGAACAGGACCGTGGCGAGGACGCGCTCGCTCGGCCCCTCGGGCCCGATGCCGACGACGCGAGCGCTCGTCCACTCGAGCGTCACGAAGGGCTCGTCCCCGACGACGCTGGCATCGTGCCCCGCCGGGATCTCGTAGGCCGAGTCCGGGGGGATCTCGATGGTCTGGCCATCGTCCATCTCGACCCGAAGCCGCCCCGAGATCGCGTACCCGAGGTGGTGGACCTGGCACGAGGTCGTGCCGGCGATCGGAGCGAGGTGCGTCGTCCATCGCCATCCGGGCTCCCATCGGGCCAGGCCGACCGTCGTCTCGCCGAGGCTCACGATCCGCCCGTTGCCCAGCGGGAACGGTCGGTCCTCGTCAGGCTCCGCGAAGGTCTTGAACTGCAGACGGGGCATGGGCCTCAGATCGCGCTGCGAGGGTCACGAGGATACTCCCCGGGTCTTCGGGTCTCCGCTCGAAGGCAGCGCAGGCATTCCCGCGCGGTTCGCGGGGGAACGGCGATGCGAGCCGACGAGTTGCTCCACAGCGAGGCGCGCGCGTCGCCGACCGCGCTCTCGGACCAGACCAGGACCGCGCCGAGCCGCAGATACCGCTCGTAGAAGCCACGCGTCCCGGCGAACCCTCGATCGACGAAGAACGCCTCGTCCTTCCGGTCGGCGCGGGCTCGCAGGGCGCGGGTCGCGCCGGCGACGTCGAACGCGTCTGCTCGGTCGCCCTGGATCGCGAGAAGGACGACGTTCGCCACGCTCGGCGGAAGCTGGTGAAGCTTGGTCAGCAACTGGCCGCCCTGCCCGGGGGCGTCCGGCGGCCGACGCAGTCGAGTGACCTCGAGGTTGAACGGCCGTTCGGCCCGGAACGTGATCGTGAAATCCGGCCCGGGCTTGCCGGAGCCGTAGGCCTCGAACTCGAGCTCGATCCGGCGATCCGCCAGAAGCAGGTGGGCGACACGCAGCTCCGCCCGGACGTCGCGCCGCGCCTCGGCGTCCGCCGCACCGCGCAGCTTCTTCCGGATCTTCGCGCGGTTCGCCTCGGCGAACGAGCGGAACCGCGGCGACCCGGCCAGCCACGCCTCGAGCTCGTCGACGAACGGGTCCGACGGTGCGCCGTCGAGCAGCTCCCGGGCGAGCCGTTCGACCGTCGTGCCAGGAACCACCGCCCGCGCCATGCCTCCAGCCTAGCCGACGTTGCAGCCGGCATCGGCGAGCCCCCAGGCTGTATACATCTCGAGGCGACGGATCGACTGACGACACCCGGTCGGGCGTCAGTCCGGAACGGGAGGAGCGAATGGGTCCATGGCCGAGCGGCATCAGCGCCGTCACGCTGTTCGTCGAGGATCTGGCGACGACGAAGCGGTTCTACCAGGAGGTCTTCGGCCTGCCGATCGTGTTCGAGGACGACGATTCGGCGGTGTTCAAGTTCGGCTCCACGCTGGTCAACCTGCTGAAGACGACGGCGGCCCGGGAGCTGATCGAGCCAGCCGCCGTGGCGAGTCGCGACGCCGGGTCTCGTTTCCAGTTCACCATCGACGTGGATGACGTCGATGCGATGTGCGCTGAGCTGGCCACCCGCGGAGTCGAGCTGCTGAACGGCCCGCTGGATCGGCCCTGGGGCGTGCGCACGGCATGCTTCATGGATCCGGCGGGTCACATCTGGGAGATCGCGAAGTAACGCGGCGATCGCGCCGCTAGGGGCGCCGATGGAGCGCAAGTATCGCCTGACGTCGTTCAAGATCGACCAGCGTGCCTGCCACATCACGGCAGGCATCCTGTCGGTCCGGCGCGACCTGCTCGGTCGTCGCTCCTGGGACGTCGTCGTCAGACTCGACGCCGCCGACGTCCGGGTCCCATCGGATCGCCCGGTCACGGTCGAGATGACGACGGAGATCGGGGTTTTCTCCGGCCTCGCGGCCGTGGCGCGGATCACCCGGACCACGACGGACGACCGCGCGTCGTCCCGGCTCGAGCTCGACGGCGCGGGACGCCTCACGCCGCCCGGAGGGCCGTAGCGCCTCTGGACCGCCGGCCCCGCGAGCCGAGCGGCGATCCCGCTCAGCCGCGGTCGCCGACCAGCCAGCGTTCGGCAAGGACGGCGATGCCGTACAGGCCGACGCCGACCAGCGCGAGCATGAGCAGCGCGGCGAACATCAGCGGGATGTCGAACAGGCTGCCGCGGGCCAGGTTGATCAAGACGCCGAGACCGGACTCCGGGCTGACCCATTCGGCGACGATCGCCCCGACGACGGCGAGGGTGACCCCGACCCGGATGCCGCCCATGATCGACGGCATCGCCGCCGGGACCTCGAGCGTCATCAGGATCTGACGAGGCGTCGCGCGGAGGCTGCGGCCGAGCTCGAGCAGCCTCGGGTCGACCGACCGGAATCCCACCGCGGTCGACACCGCGACCGGGAAGAACACGATCAACGAGCAGATGACGATCTTGCTCAGCAGGCCGGGACCGAACCACAGGATGAGCAGCGGGGCGAGGGCGAGGATCGGCGTCGACTGGGCCGCGACCAGGTACGGCGACAGGACGAGCCCGACGACGCGCGACCGGGCCAGCGCGTAGCCGGCCGCGAGGCCGATCCCGGCACCGAACACGAACCCAAGGACGATCTCCTGGAGGGTCGCGGCGACCTCCGGCGCCATCGTCCCTTCGGTCCAGGCGGTCACGAAGCGCTGGAGGACCGTCCACGGCCCCGGCAGGATGTAGTCCGGGTAGCGGCCGAGGAACACGACCAGCTGCCACACGACGATGAACACGACCAGCCCGAGCACGACCGGCACGGCACTCCGGGTCAGCCGACCGCGCCGACGCGGCTGGGCGCTCACGTCGCATCCTCGGTGCCGGCGCGGACCGCGGCGAGCTCAGCCGGATCGGGGTCGGCGCTCATGGCGCGGATGTCGCCGAGCGCGGCACGCACCTCGGCGGCCGCGGCGGCCGTGGCGGCGCTGCCGAGGTCGGCCAGCCGGCGCGGCCGGCCGAGCGGCGACGGCACGGTGGCGACGACCCGTCCCGGCCGCGGCGAGAGGACGACGGTGCGGTCGGCCAGGAAGACCGCCTCGGTCATGCTGTGGGTCACCAGCACGACCGTCGTCGAGGTCTTCTGCCACAGGTTGAGCAGCTCGATGTCGAAGCGCTCCCGGGTCAGCTCGTCGAGTGCGCTGAACGGTTCGTCCAGCAGCAGGATCGACGGCCCGAGCGCCAGCGCCCGGGCGAGCGCCACGCGCTGGCGCATCCCGCCCGACAGACGTGTGGGCCGTTCCGCCGCGAACCCGTCGAGCCCCACCAGCCGCAGCAGGTCGTGGGCGCGTGCCTCGCGTTCCGGCCGCGGCTTGCCCGCGAGCTCCAGCGGGAGCGCGACGTTCGCCAGGACATCCCGCCACGGCAGCAGCCGCGGCTCCTGGAAGACGAACCCGACGGCGGGGTCGGGCCCGGTCACTGCCCGCCCCTCGACCTCGACCGTGCCGCCGTCCGCGGTCAGCAACCCGCCGATGACCCGCAGCAGCGTGCTCTTGCCGCTCCCGTTCGGGCCGATGAGGGCGACGACCTCATTCGGAGCGACCTCGAGATCGACGCCGTCCAGGGCGATGAGGGTCGACCCGCCCGGGGCCTCGAAGGTCCGCCGGACGCCGGCCAGGCGGATCGCCGGCGAGGTCACCCCCTGCCGAGCGGGAGCGTGCTCAAATCGCGGCGGCGACCGGCTCCGGCTCGGGGAGCCCGGCTTCCGCAGCCAGTTCGGCGGCCTTCTCGGTCCGCTCCCACGGCAGGTCGAGGTCGGGCCGGCCGAAGTGGCCGTACGCGGCGGTCTGGCGATAGATCGGCCGGCGGAGATCGAGCGCGGCGATGATGCTGGCCGGTCGCAGGTCGAACGTGTGCTCGACCATCTCGAGGATCCGGTCGTCCGAGATCTTGCCCGTCCCGAACGAGTCGACGCTCAGGCTGATCGGCCGGGCGATCCCGATGCCATAGGCGACCTCCACCTCGAACCGGTCGGCCAGGCCCGCCGCGACGACGTTCTTGGCCACCCAGCGGGCCGCATACGCCGCGGAGCGGTCGACCTTGGTCGGATCCTTGCCGCTGAACGCGCCGCCGCCGTGGCGAGCCATCCCGCCGTAGCTGTCGACGATGATCTTGCGTCCGGTCAGGCCCGCATCGCCCATCGGCCCACCGGTCACGAACCGGCCGGTCGGGTTGACGTGCATCACCGGGTCGTCGACGCGCAGCTCGCGCGGGATGACCGGCAGGATGACCGCCTCAGCGATATCGGCGCGCAGGCGTTCCACCCGCACGTCGGGATCGTGCTGGGTCGACACGACGACGGTCCGGACGCGTTTCGGGATACCGCGCTCGTACTCGACCGTGACCTGGGTCTTGCCATCCGGACGCAGCCCCGTCAGCTGGCCGCTCTTGCGGGCCTCGGCCAGGCGGCGAGCCATCCGGTGGGCGAGGGCGATCGGCAGGGGCATCAGCTCGGGGGTCTCGCGGCAGGCGAACCCGAACATCATCCCCTGGTCGCCGGCGCCGAGCTCGAACGCGGGTGCGGCGTCGTCGCGGACCTCGAGCGCCGAATCGACGCCCAGGGCGATGTCCGGCGACTGCTCCTTGACCGACACGAGCGTGCCGCAGGTCAGGTAGTCGAAGCCATAGTCGGCGCGGGTGTAGCCGATGTCCCGGACGGTGTCGCGGACGATCGACTGGAAGTCGACGTAGGTCGTCGTGCTGATCTCGCCGAGGACCATGACCAGACCGGTCGTGGTGGCCGTCTCGCACGCGACGCGGGCGTCCGGATCCTCGCGGATGATCGCATCGAGGATGGCGTCGGAGATCTGGTCGCACATCTTGTCCGGGTGGCCTTCGGTGACCGATTCGGACGTGAACAGGTACTGGGCGGCGTCGACGATGCTCATCGCCGGGAAGCCTAGCACGACCCTTCGCGGGTCCGGCGGGCGAGGTGATCGGGCGTGCCTCCTGACGACCGGAGCCGTCCGGCGACGCCTGGTCAGGCCCCGGCGCGGACGGCCTCGAGGTCCAGCTCGCGCTCGATCGTCCGGAGCGCGTCGTCGCCGATCGCGCCATCGTCGCGGAGCCGGATGACCGCCTCGCGCTGCGCCGCCACGAGGGCCAGGCGGATCTCCTGGTGCTCGAGGCGCTCGCGCTCCTCGGCATCGAGGTCGCCGTCGGCTTCTCCGGCCGCGTGGGCCGCCTCGTGCTCGAGCTCGGCCCGGAGGTTGTCGACGAGCTCGAGGTGGTCTGGATACTCCATCGCGAGACCGTCGAGCCGTTCTCGGGCGGCGTCGGTCGCGGCCGTGCGCGCGATCCGCTCCTCGACCTCCCGGCTCGACCCGGCCACGACCCCGAGGCGACGGACCACCCACGGCAGGGTCAGTCCCTGGCCGACGAGCGTGGCCAGGATGACGCACAGGGTCAGGTAGATCAGCAGCGGGCGATCCGGGACGTCGAGCGGCAGCGACAGCGCCGCGGCCAGCGAGACCACGCCGCGCATGCCCGCCCATGAGATCACGAAGACGGCCCCGATCGGCGGCAGCGGGTCGCGCGTCCGGATCCTGGCACTCACCCAGCGCGGGATGTAGGTGGCCGGGAAGACCCAGGCGATCCGCGCGACGATCACGGTCAGGCTGATCGCGACGCCCAGCCCGATGAGCTCCGACGCCGGATAGGCGCTCAAGGCATCGAGGATCGACGGGAGCTGGACGCCGATGAGCAGGAAGGCGAAGCCGTTGATCATGAACAGGACGACCGACCACACACCGGCGCCCATCAGCCTGGCGTTGGGCGACAGCACCCGGGCCGCCCGCTGCCCGGCGATGATCCCGGCGGTGACCACCGCCAGGACGCCGCTGGCGTGGACCGCCTCGGCGGGCAGGTACGCCGCGAACGGGACGAGCAGGGAGATCACGAGCTCGAGGGTCGGGTCGCTGACCCGACGCCAGACCCAGGCCAGCCCGAGCCCGACGACGGCGCCGACGGCGATCCCGACGGCCGCCACGTAGATGAACTCGGCGCCGGCGCCGGCGATCGAGAACGTCCCGGCGATCGCGACGAGCGCGGCGCGATAGAGGATGAGCGCACTCGCGTCGTTGATCAGGCTCTCACCCTCGAGGATCGTCACGATCCGCGGCGCGACACCCAGCCGCCGGAAGATCGCCGTCGCCGCCACCGCGTCGGGCGGTGCGACGATCGCCCCGAGCGCGAACGCGGCCACGCCGAGCTCGGGCATCAGCAGCAGCGCGACGCCGCCGACCACGAGCGTCGAGAACACGACCAGCCCGACCGCCAGCAGGCCGATCGGTCGGAGATTCGCCTTGAAGTCGCGGATCGGCGTGAAGTAGGCCGCGGCGAACAGGATCGGTGGCAGGAACAGCAGGAACACGAGGCTCGGCGGGAGCTCGACCGACGGCGGCTCCGGCAGTCTGGCCAGGAGCAGCCCGAGCGCCAGCCCCCCGAGGACGAGCACGATGGGGTAGGCGACCCCGATCCGCCGGGCGACGAAGGCGAGCCCCGTCGCGATGACGAGCAGCAGGAGGACGAGCTCGATGGCTGCGGTCGGGTCCATGGCGTCGTTCGTCAGTCGGGGGCCGGCGACCAGCCGAACAGCGCCCGCGGCGTCCCTGCCCGGGGCCACAGGACGGTCACGACCAGGATGCCGCCGACGACCGCGCCGGACAGCGACACACCGAGGTCGCGCATGGTGTCGGTGTAGCCGAGCCGGATCCCGGAACCAGCGGTCCGGGCGAGGGTGAACTCGCCGATCTCCCAGACGACGTCGACGATCGCCCCGAAGCCGACGACGAGGCCGAAGGCGACCCAGCGCTCTTCGATCACCGGCGCGACCGCGAGGCCGAACGCAACGGCCAGGCTGAGCCAGCCGAGGAAGTGCGGGGCGAGCTCCAACGGCGTGCCGACGAACCAGCCGAACCCGTTGCCCGCGGCGTCAAGGACGATCGGCATGACCAGCATGATGTCGGCGAGGTACGGGTAGGGCACGGGGCGCCGGCGAACGAGCCAGATCGCCGGGATGGCCAGGACGAACAGCGGCGCCGCGATCGTCCGCAGCGCGAGCGCCTTGCCCATGAACTGCGAGGCGGCCGGGTCGAACAGCGGCACGACGACCATCACGATCGCGATGACCTTGACCGCGATGTCGAGGATCGCGGCTCCCGAGAGCACCACCGGCCCGGGTCAGGTCCCGTGCTGCCAGGAGGCGACGTAGGCGGTCTGTTCTGCGGTCATCGGCTCCAGCTCGATCCCGAGCGCAGCGAGCTTGAGACGGGCCACCTCGGCGTCGATCGCCTCGGGCACGACGTAGACCCGATCCTCGAGCTCCGCGTGGTGGAGCGCGACGTACTCGGCCGACAGCGCCTGGTTGGCGAAGCTCATGTCCATGACCGCGGCCGGGTGGCCTTCGGCCGCGCCGAGGTTGACCAGCCGACCCTCGGCGATGAGGTTGAGCTTCTTCCCGCCGATGTCGAACTCCTGGACGTTGTCGCGAACCTCGCGGACGTGGCCCTCGGCCATCTCGCGTAGCGCGGTCAGGTCGAGCTCGGCGTCGAAGTGACCGCTGTTGGCCATGATCGCCCCGTCCCGCATCGCGGCGAAATGCTCGCGCCGGAAGACGTTGAGGTTGCCCGTCGCGGTCACGAACAGCTGGCCCCAGGCCGCGGCTTCCGTGTGGGTCATCACGAGGTAACCGTCCATCAGCGCCTCGAGGGCGCGGACCGGGTCCACCTCGACGACCGCGACGTGGGCGCCGTGGCCGTCCATCCGGGAGGCGATCCCCTTGCCGACCCAGCCGTAGCCCGCCACGACGACGTTCCGACCGGCGATCAGGATGTTCGTCGCCCGGAGGATGCCGTCGATCGTCGACTGACCCGTCCCGTAGCGGTTGTCGAAGAGGTGCTTGGTCTGCGCCTCGTTGACCGCGACGACCGGGAAGCGCAGCGCGCCGGCGGCGGCCATCGCCTTGAGCCGGATGACGCCGGTCGTGGTCTCCTCCGTCCCGGCCAGGACCTCGGAGACCTGGTCGGGTCGCTCGGCGTGGAGGAGCGAGACGAGGTCGCAGCCGTCGTCCATGGTCAGGCTCGGGTGCGTGTCGGCGACCGCGTTGAGATGCGCGTAGTACGTGTCGCGATCCTCGCCGCGCCGGGCATAGCAGGCGATCCCATAGGCCGAGACGAGCGCGGCCGCGACGTCGTCCTTGGTCGACAGCGGGTTCGACGCCGCGATGACGACGTCCGCCCCGCCGGCCTTGAGTGTCCGCATCAGGTTGGCCGTCTCGGTCGTGACGTGGAGGCATGCCCCGATCCGGAGTCCCTCGAGCGGGCGTTCGCGTTCGAACCGCTCGCGGATCAGGCGCAGGACGGGCATCTCCCGCTCGGCCCACTCGATCCGGCGGACGCCTTCGTCGGCCAGGCCGAGATCGGTCACGTCGTGCGGCGGCAGGCTGGTGGTCGCGGTCATCGGGGCGGGTTCTCCTTGGTGGACGACAGGAAGCGGCGAAGCGGGCCGGGGATGCCCGGCCACGGTGAGCCGAGGCGATGGACGAGCCGCTCCTCGAAGCGGACGTGCTCCTGGTAGCCGAGCCGGCGATACGCCTGGAGCGCCGGCGGGTTGTCGGACCGGACGTTGAGCACGACCTGGTCGCACGTGCGCAGGAGGTCGGCCGTGACGGCCCCGGTGGTCGCCGTCGCGAAGCCGCGACCGCGGTAATCGGTCTGGGTCAGCACGTTGCCGACGACCGCCAGCCGGGCGTCCTGGCTGATCACGTGGGTCCCGGCGGCGGACACCAGCCGGCCGCCGACGCGCATCCCGTAGTAGACACCGTCGGCGATCGTCGATGAGGGCAGCCACGAGGCGAACCCGAGCTGGTAGAGCCGGTTGAGGTCGCTGACCTCGACCGGCAGCAGCCGACGGACGTCCGCCGGGTAGGGCCGGAAGGTCGACCGGTCGACCCACATCCGGACCATCAGCGGGCCGGGATCGACGCGGTACTGCGTCGCGACGGCGGGCAGGCCGGCACCGAGCGTCGCGACGTAGGCCGCGCGCGGCTTGATGACGTCGCGCAGGATCGTGGCGATCCCGTCCGTCCGGCCCATCACGAACAGCGGCTGCGGGGACAGGCCGGCGTACTCGAGGGCGACGGCCACGAGCTCGTCGCCATCGAACGCCCCGCCCCAGCGGGTCTTGCCGAACTCGCGCTCGTCAAGGTCGCAGATCGCATAGGCGGCGAACAGCCGGTCCCGCTCGAGGAAGCCGCGCAGGAGCGAACGGTCGGTCGTCGTCCGAGCGACGGTCGCGTCCCGCTGGCCGCGGATCGCCACGGTGGCCATCAGCCGGCGACCGCCGCGGCGACGCGGGCCGGGTTCGGGGCGGCCGTCCCCGCGACGATCGGCGGTCGGGCGTGGCGGGCCGCGACCGCTCGCTCGAGCGCCGGCCCGAACGGCGCGACGAGGACGCCCTCCTCGGTGACGATCGCCGAGATGAGGTCGGCCGGGGTCACGTCGAACGACGGGTTCCAGACGGTCGCACCGGGCGGTGCGACCCGGACACCGCCGAACTCGAGGACCTCGGACGCCGACCGCTCCTCGATCTCGATCGACGCGCCGTCCGGCGTCGCGCGGTCGACCGAGTTGATCGGTGCGCAGACGAAGAACGGGACGCGGTGTCGCGCGGCCAGGGCCGCCAACGGATACGTCCCGACCTTGTTGGCCGTGTCACCGTTGGCCGCGACCCGGTCCGCTCCGACGAGGACGGCGTCGATCGTGCCGGTCGCCAGGAGCGCACCGGCCGCCGAGTCGGCGATGAGCGTATAGGGGACGCCGGCCTGCTCGAGCTCCCAGGCGGTCAGGCGGGCGCCCTGGAGGTAGGGCCGCGTCTCGTCGACGTGCACGTGGACCTCGCGGCCGGCGTGGACGGCGGCCTGGACGATCCCGAGCGCCGTCCCGAACTGGCCGCAGGCGAGCGGTCCGGTATTGCAGTGGGTAAGCAGACGCAGCGGCCGGTCGAGCGGGGCCGGCAGGCTGGCGAGCCCGTGCTCGGCCAGCAGGCCATGGTCGCGGGTCGCCTCGGCGCAGATCGCGTTGGCCTCGGCCCACATGGCGTCGGCGATGGCGGCCCCGTCCTCGTCCTCGTCGCGCAGCCCCACCGCTTCCATGGCGGCCATCATCCGGTCGACGGCCCAACCGAGGTTGACCGCGGTGGGTCGAGCGCTGCGCAGCGAGGTGCCGGTCGCGCGGATCGTCGCGCGCCGGACCGTCGGCTGGAGGGCGATCGCTCGACCCGCGGTCAGCGCCATCCCGTAGGCTGCGGCCTGGCCGATGGCCGGGGCGCCGCGGATGACCATCTCGCGGATCGACCACGCCACGTCCGCCCCGGTCCGGCACTCGATCTCGTTCAGCCGACCGGGCAGGGACCGCTGGTCGACCAGGATCAGCCGCTCACCGTCGAGCCGGAACGCGGTCCGGAAGCCGGTCGGGGCGACCGGCTCGGCCGTCGCCGGGCTCGCCGCGGCCGCCATCGCCTTCGCCCCGGCCTCGGGATCGAGGATCGCGCTGGCCGCCTGGATGGACGTCTGCTGGATGGCGTTGGCCGCGCCGACGACCGTCGCGGCGGCCTGGAACGCGTCGGCGGCGAATTGCCGGAAGAAGCGTCGTCGGGCGAGGTCGACATCGGCGGGCGCGGCCGTCTCCGGCCCATCCACCGGCTCGTCCTGTGCGCCCTCGACCATCCTCCGACTCAGTACCGGATGACGCTCTCGACGCGGTGACCCTGGAGGCGGTCGCGGCCCTTGAGGGAGTCGAGCTCGACGAGGAAGCCGACCCCGACGACCTCACCCTGGAGCCGCTCGACGAGCTCGATGGTGCCGTGGACCGTGCCACCGGTCGCCAGCAGGTCGTCGACGATGAGGACGCGCTGACCGGGCTGGATCGCGTCGCGGTGGATCTCGAGCGTGTTCGATCCGTACTCGAGCGCGTACTCGACGGTGATCGTCTCCGCCGGCAGCTTGCCCAGCTTGCGGACCGGGACGAGCCCGGCCCCGAGCAGGTACGCCATCGGGGCGCTGAAGATGAACCCGCGCGATTCCATCCCGACGACGAGGTCGATCTTGTCGTCGCGATACGGCGCCAGCATCAGGTCGATGGCGGAGCGGTAGGCCGCGGCATCCTTGAGCAGCGTGGTGATGTCGTAGAACAGGATCCCGGGCTTGGGGAAGTCCGGGATCTCGCGGATCTTGGCGCGCAGGTCCTCGGCGGTCGCGGTCATGCGAAAGGGGCTCCTTGGGCGGCCTCGGATGGCACGCGAAGTCTACCCCAGCCGCGGACCCGGACCCGAGGGCTGTGCGGTGTCGGACGGGTGGGTGACCAGCCGCCCCGCGAGCGCGATGCCGACGAGCCCGACGGTCGCCCCGACCGCGAACGCGCCGGCCAGCCCGACCCAGGTCTCGAGGCCGGCGCGCGTCGCCGCGGCGAGCAGCGCGCCGCCGACGCCGGTCCCGAGGGCGGTGCCCAGGACGTCGCTCAGCTGGAGGCCGGACGTGGCCGCGCCCTCCGCGCCGGGTGTCGCCTCGCGCAGGACCGTCAGCGACAACGGCGAATACGACAGGCCCATCCCGAGCCCGGCGATGGTCCAGGCCACGATCCCGACGGCCACCGGGACCGCCGGCGACAGGACGAGCCCGAAGGCGGCGATCCCCACGACGACGACCGTGAACCCGCTCCGGACGAGCCGCGGGACTCCCCAGGTCTCGATCCGCCGGGCCTGGATCCACGCGCCGGCAGTCCACGACAGGGTGGCACCGGTCAGGGCGATCCCGGCCACGGCGGGACCGAGTCCCCGCCATTCCTGGAGCGCCAGCGGGACGTATGCATCGGCGCAGAAGAAGGCGAACGTGAGGATGCCGCGAAGGAGGACGGCGGCCGGCAGCCCGCGAGCCGCCCGGAGCGTCCCGGTCGGGGTCAGCCGGCGGAACGATGGGACGACGAGGGCCAGACCGATCAGCGCCAGTGGGACGCTCAGGACGAGCGTGCCCGCCGTCAACCCGACGACGAGGATCCCGGCGCCGGCGGTCAGCACCAGGCCGAGCGGGACCCGACGGCGCATCGCCATGACCTCGCCGATCGCGTCCGGTCGGTCGCCGCCGTCAGCGCCGGACGGGCGCGGCGGGACGGCCGCCCGGATCGCCGGCAGGGTGATCGCACCGGCGATCACGATCAGCGGCAAGAGCCCGAGGAAGACCACCCGCCAGATCGTCAGCTGGGCGACCGCGCCGGCGATCGCCGGGCCGATGAGACCGGGCAGCACCCAGGCCGTGGACAGCGTCGCGAACATCCGCGGCCGGAGCTCGTCCGGGTACGAGCGGCCGATCACGACGTACGCCGTCGGTGGGATCGCCCCCGCCCCGAGCCCCTGGAGGAACCGACCGAAGACGAGGACGCCCATCGACGGCGCCAGCCCCCCGATGATCAGGCCGATCGAGAACAGCCCGAGCCCGGCCGCGAGCGGGCGGACGAGTCCGCCGCGGTCGATCAGCCCACCGACCACGACGATTCCGATGAGGTCCCCCAGGAAGAACGCCGAGAAGACCCAGCCGTACAGGTCGAGGCCGCCGAGGTCCCGCACCACCAGCGGCATGATCGTCGCGATGGCCAGGGCTTCGAAGGCGACCAGCGTGATCGTCATCACCAGGCCGGTCGTGAGCGCGCGGCGCCCCGGCGAGAACAGCCCGCCGACCTCGGCGAGGTCGGTCACGGGGTCGTCGCTCGGCCCGTCCATCGGGATCTCACCGAGCTGAGCCGCAGCCGGCGTGGATCGTCGTTCCGATGGGACCTCGTCGGCGGGATCGGCGGTCACGGGATCGAGCAGGGCGTCACTCACGGTGCCTAAGGATGCATCGGCCGGACGTTCGCTCGCCCGGGCCGGACCCGCGGTCCTGTCCTGGCTAGGGTGCCGGGGAGCCGGTCGCGCTGAGGATCGTGCTGATCTGACCGCCGAGGAAGAGCAGCGCGACGATCCCGACCGTCGAGATGAAGACCACGATGACCAGGGCGAGGAGGCAGCCGGCCAGGGCGCCGAGACCCGCGCCGGTCGGTTCGACCATCGCGCTGTTCGCGTACCGATCGTGGAGCCCCTGCTTGGTCGGACTGCGCACCGTGGTCACGAGCAGGACGATCTCGAGGACGACATCGGCCAGGGCCGCGACGGAGCCGATGACCGGCAAGGCGGCGAACAGACTCAGGGGGAAGCCCAGGGCGATCCAGCGTCGGGTCCCCTGGTCGAGCGTCAGCTTCCGGCCGTCGAAGGCGTTGCCGATCTGGAGCTTGAGCAGGCGCATCCCGACCGTCGCCTGCGCCGTGGTCCGCCACCCACCGACGAAGTAGACGAAGCTCACCGCCGTGATCGTGACCCCCAGCACGACGGCACTGAAGTCCGTGATCGCGCTCACGCCGGTGACGATGAGGAACAGGGTCCACAGCATGTAGGCGACGAACGACGTGATGAAGCCGTCGATCATCCACGCCACGACCCGCCGCCCGGTCGACGCGAGCACCAGTCCGGGTGCGATCTCGACCTTCGCCGGGGCGGGGATCGCCCACGCTGGAGACGGCTGGTTCGGAGAGGACGAGCTCGAGGGTGGCGGGGACGGGCTCGCGGTGGGCTGCCCCGCAGTGCCCGGGTCGGCAGACCCCGGGGCCGCCCCACCCGACTCGTCGTGCACCATCGCCAGCCGTCCTCCCTCGTGCCGAGAGGGTAACCATCGGGTGTCGAGGCAGCGCCTCGGTGGCCGCGCTTTCACGTGCCGGCCAGCAGCTCCACGACCCCGGCGAGCTCGTCGATGTCGCCGGTCAGGATCGAGCTGATCCCGAGGCGCTCGCGAAGCGCGACGAACTTGTCGGCGAGTCCCGCGATCGAGCCGATGAAGATATGCGGCGACTCGAGGATCTCGTCCTCGGTCAGCTCGTGGCCGGTCCGGGCCCGGAAACGGTCCACGACGGAGCGCGCTTCGGCGCGAGCGTGGTCGGTGATGGTGATCGGGACGGTGGTCGGGTAGACGTTGAGCTCCAGGTCGTCGAACCGCTCGCCGGCCGCCTCGCGGACCCAGTCGATCTTCTCGGCGGTCGCCGCCAGGGTGATGCTCCGCGGATCGGCGCGCGGGTCGGTCGGATCGGTCTGGATGAGCCGGGGCGCGAGACCGACGATGTCCGCCGTCCGCCCAGCCAGGGACAGCGTCGCGCGGCCGCCGCCGCCGACGAACAGCGGAGGGCGAGGGCGCTGGACCGGCTTGGGCTGGCCGTCGTGGTCGGTGATCGTGTAGTGCGCACCGGCGAAGCTGAACGGACCGTCGCCGAAGCAGCCGTCGAGGACCGCGATCGCCTCGGCCAGCCGCGCCGAGCGCAGCGCGACCGGTTCGAACGGCAGGCCGATCGCCCGGTATTCGGGCTGGCGCCAGCCGCCGCCGATCCCGATCTCGAGCCGCCCGCCGCTGAGCAGGTCGAGCGTGGCCAGGTCCTGGGCAAGGACCGCCGGGTGGCGCAGGTCGTTATTGAGGACGAACGTCCCGACGCGCAGCCGCTCGGTCGCGGCGGCGATCGTCGCCATCGCCGGGATCGGGGCGAGCTGGTCGATGAGGTGGTCCGGGATGACCAGGACGCTGTAGCCCATCGCCTCCGCCCGGCGCGCGTCGGCACCGAGCTTGCGCCCGTCGACCGGATCACCGGCCGAAGCGAGGAACCGGAACGGTCGCACGTCCGATCAGGCTGCCTGGATCAGCCGGAGGACCTCACCGGCGAAGCCGATCACCTCGGGCGTCGACAGGATCGGGTTGTTGAACGTGAAGCCCGTGAAGCCGGCATCGAGGTAGGGACGGAGGGCTTCGGCGGCCTGCTCGGGTCGGGTCGCGACGGCGGCCCGCCGCTCGGGCGGCAGGCGCGCGAGCAGCTCGGCGCCACTGGCGTCGTCGACCGCCAGGAGGACCGGCGTGGCCATCGTCCGCTCGATGGTGGCGGGGTCGCGGCCGATCGCATCGCAATGGCGGACGAGGACCTCGTCCTTGTGCTTGAGCGCCTCCAGTCCGAGCGGGAACCAGTGGGTCATGTCGGCATGCTTCGCCGCGATCTTGAGCGTCCGCTGCTCACCGCCGCCACCGACCAGGATCCGCGGACCACCGGGCTGGATCGGTCGCGGCGCGTTGAGCGCCCCCTCGATCCGGTAGAGGTTGCCCGTGAAGCTCGGGCGATCCTCGGTGAACATCGCGCGGCAGATCGTCAGGGCCTCGTCGAGGCGATCCATCCGCTCCCTGACCGGCGGGAACTCGACGCCGTACCCGCGATGCTCGTCCTCGTTCCAGGCCGCGCCGATGCCGAGCATCGCCCGACCACCCGACAGGGAATCGAGTGTCGTCACCGTCTTGGCCAGGATCGCCGGGTTGCGGTAGGTCACGCCCGTGACGAGCGTCCCCAGCCGGACCGTGGTCGTCCGCTGGCTGAGCGCGGCGAGGGTCGAGTACGCCTCGAGCATGGGCTCGGTCTCCGGACCGACTCCGCGGATCTGGTAGAAGTGGTCCATCACCGTGACCAGCCCGAACCCGGCGGCCTCCGCGGCCGTCGCCAGGGCGACGACCCGCTCGAACAGCCGCTCCGGGGGAGTCCCGGGGAACGAATAGCTCGGCAGGTGCAGTCCGAACCACGGGGTCACGTGTCCCTCCCTGCTGTCAACGCGGCTCGAGTGTCTCGTCCAACGGTGCCGTCTGCATCACGGGGTGTCAATCGACGCCGGGGCCGCGGTCAGCCGGGCGACGACCGCCTGAGTCAGCAGCCAGCCCTTGGCCGGATCCCGCGGCATCCGGATCCGGACCTGGTTGCTGGCGAAGGTCATGTCGCCGGGGCGGATGCCGGGCAGGCCCAGCGCGGCAGCTCGCGGACCGCCACCCAGCGGGTTGAGCAGCTGCATCGCGGTCCCGCGTGACAGCCCGGCCCCGAACCTGACGACGAGCTGGCCGTCCTCGCGCGAGATCGACGAGACCCCGGCCGACTCGGCCGCCAGCCGGAGCTCGGCTACCTCGACGAGGCGGGCGACCGGCACCGGCATCGGGCCGAACCGGTCGGCCACCTCCTGTCGGAACGCGGCGATGTCCCCGGCGGACCGGGCGCGGGCCAGGCGGCGGTAGAGCTCGAGCTTCTGGGCCTCGTCGGGGACGTAGTCGTCGGGCAGATGGGCATCGACGGGAAGGTCGAGCACCGCGCCCGGCTTGTCGAGGACCGGTTCGCGACCGTCGTGGCGCGCCTTGCTCTCCTCGACGGCGTCGGCGAGCAGTCTCGAGTAGAGGTCGAACCCGACCGCCGCCATGTGGCCGGACTGCTCCCCACCCAGGATGTTCCCGGCACCGCGGATCTCGAGGTCCGACAGCGCGATCTGGAACCCGGCGCCCAGCTCCGACGCGTTGAAGATCGCCTGGAGCCGCTTGCGCGCCTCGTCGCTCAACCGCTCGCGCCGGCGGTAGAGCAAGTAGGCGTAGGCGCGCCGTGACGACCGGCCGACCCGCCCGCGAAGCTGGTAGAGCTGAGCTAGCCCGAGCGTGTCGGCACGATCGATGACGATCGTGTTGGCGTTCGGGATGTCCAGGCCCGACTCGATGATCGTCGTGCAGACGAGAACGTCCGCGGCGCCGTCGGCGAACGTGAGCATCACCTTCTCGAGGACGCCCTCGGGCATCTGCCCGTGGCCGACCACGAAGCGGGCACCGGGCAGCATGCGCCGAAGCTGCTCGGCCTGGGCTTCGATCGTCTCGACCCGGTTGTGGACGTAGAAGACCTGGCCGCCCCGGTCGAGCTCGCGCAGGATGGCGTCACGGACGAGGCCTGCCGACGCCTCGGCGACCCGGGTCTGGATCGGGAGGCGGTCCTCTGGCGGCGTCTCGATCACGCTCATGTCGCGGATCCCGGCCAGGGCCAGGTTGAGCGTCCGCGGGATCGGCGTGGCCGACAGCGTGAGCACGTCGACCTCGTTGCGCAGCCGCTTCAGTCGTTCCTTGGCGGCGACCCCGAAGCGCTGCTCTTCGTCGACGACGACCAGGCCCAGATCACGGAAGCGGACGTCCTTCGACAGCAGCCGATGCGTCCCGATGACCAGGTCGACCGAACCCGAGGTCAGCCCGTCGATGGTCACGGCCTGGTCGCGCTCGGAGACGAACCGCGACAGCAGCCGCACCGTCATCGGGAAGGCCGCGAAGCGCCCTTCGAACGTCTGGAAGTGCTGGGCCGCGAGGACCGTCGTCGGGACGAGCACGGCGACCTGCTTGCCGTCCTGGATCGCCTTGAACGCCGCTCGGATCGCGACCTCGGTCTTGCCGTAGCCGACGTCCCCGACCACCAGCCGGTCCATCGGCCGGCCGGCCTCCATGTCCGCCTTCGTCTCGACGACCGCCCGGAGCTGGTCGACCGTCTCCTCGTACGGGAAGCTCGCCTCCATCTCCCCCTGCCAGGGCGTGTCGCCGGCGAACGCGTGACCCCGGGCCGACGTTCGCGCGGCGTACAGCGCGAGGAGCTCCTCGGCCAGGTCGTCGACGGCGCGCTTGACCCGCTGCTTGGTCCGAATCCAGTCGGTCCCACCGAGCCGGCTCAACTGCGGGCGCTCCCCGCCGGAGTAGCGACTGACCCGCTGGATCTGCTCGACGGGGACGTAGATCCGGTCGCCCCCGGCGAAGCTCAGCTCGAGATAGTCGCGCTCCTCCCCCGCCCCGCCGCGACGAAGCATCTGCTCGTAGCGGGCGACGCCGTGATCGATGTGGACGACGAGGTCGCCGGGCGTCAGGCGCTCGAGGATGTCGCGTGGCACGACGCGGCGCATCGCCTTCGGGCGGCGGACGCGGACCGTGCCGAACAGCTCGCGGTCGGTGACGAACGCCAGGCCGTCCGGACCGCCGATGAACCCGCCGTTGAGGCTGCGCTCGATGAGCGCGATCGCGCCGGCCGGGGGCGGAGCATCCACCCGGTTCACCGCGGCGACGGGCCGACCGGCCTCCCCCAGGAGTTCTGACAGGCGGGCCGCCTGGTCCGACGCGAGGACGATCCGGTACCCCTCGGAGGCCCACGACTCGACGGCCTCGGCGAGCCTGCCGGAACGGAGTCCCGGCACGCTCGGCTCGCGCCAGCCGAAGAGGTCGCCCGAGCTCAGCCCGCCGCCCGCCAGGGCCTCCCCGGCGTCCGACTCCCAGGTCAGCTCAAGCGTGCGGGCCGCGAGCAACCGCGTCTTCCAGTCGCGCGCCGGCAGGTACGTGGCCGGCCAGGTCTTCGGAAGGTCGCCCGAGGCCACCAGGTCCGCGAAGCGCTCCTCGGACTGACGCCACAGGAACGCCCCGGCCTCGGCCAGGTCGCCCGGCTCGTCGAGGACGAGGAGCGTTCCCGGCGGGATATGGTCCAACCCGGTGGCCGGGCACACGACGCCCGCCCAGACCTCGGCCGCGTCGCCGGCGTCGAGTGCCCTGGTCGCCCCTTGCGTGGCGGTCGGTGCGGTGCTCGCCGCTCGGTCGGCCTGGTGGCCTTCGAACCGGGCGAGGTCGGCGGTGAGGCGCTCGGGAAGCCGATCGGCGACGCGGCCGAGGCGGTCGCGGATCGCGGCGACGCCGGCGCGCGACAGGAGGAACTCGCTGGCCGGTAGGAGGATCGCCTCGTCGGCCGGACCGACCGTCCGCTGGTCGGTCGGATCGAACCGCCGGAGCGAGTCGACCTCGTCGCCGAAGAAGTCGATCCGGACCGGCAGCGAGCCACCCGGCGGGAAGACGTCGACGATCCCGCCGCGGTGGGCGAACTCGCCTCGACCGGCCACCTCCAGGGTCGGCTGGTAACCGAGCTGGAGCAACTCATGGAGCAGCGCCTCGAGCCCGATCCGCGCGCCCGGGGCGATCGTGCGGGGCGTCGTCGGGAGGTCCGCCGGGTCGAGCGTCCGCTGGAGGAGCGCCTGGACGCTGGCGACCAGGATCCGGGCGCGTCCGCTTCGCCACGCCGCGAGCGCCGCGACACGGGCCGCCGTCTCATCCGCGACGAGCTCGCTCCGCTCGTAGGCCAGCGCGGTCCGCGGCTCGAGGACCACCACCGCGTCTGGGTCGCCGAGCCACGCGCCGAGCTCCTCCGCGACGCGGTCGCCGATCTCGGCATCCCGGGCGACCCAGACCAGGCGTTCGCCGCCCGCGTCGAGGGCGAGCGTCGCCGCCAGGAAGCTCTTCGCCCCGTGCGGGACGGACGTCAACCCGGCGTGCCGGCCGTGCTTCGAAAGGGAGGCGTCCGCCGATCCGAGACGCTCGCGAAGCGCGCCGAACGAACCGCTGGTCGACAGGAGCGGCGGCAGGGCCGCCAGGTCCGGGAGTCGTCGACCGGCCTTCGGACCGAGTGCCCCGGCCGCCGCGGCCTGGGCCCGTGCCTCGTGCTCGGCCTGCTCGACCCGGTCGGTATCGTCGACCTCGTGGTCCACCTCGGCGACATCGAAGTCGACGGCGGTCTCCGTCCGGGCGAGGTGGCGCCCGACGAACTCGTCGATCGTCTTCTCCCCGAGCCGGCGCTCGGCACCACGCTTGCCGCGCAGCGGTGGGGTCGTCATCGGTCGTCACCGGTCATCGATCGTCGTCCTCGACCGGGCGGGGCTTGCGCCAGCCGGTCTTCGTGCGGCGGATGCCGTCCGCGCCGGGCGGTCCATCGACCTCGCCGGGCGGGGCGACCATGTCGGCGTCGGCCGGTCGGAGCTGGAAGCTGTTGAACTGGTTGGCGGCCTTGTTCGTCCCGTCCCTGGCCCATGCCTCGACCGCGTCGGCGGACTTGTCGAGGAGCTCGTCGAGGCGAGGGCGTTCGTCCGGCTTGAACACGCTGAGGACGTGGTCGATCGCATTCCGGTCCGGCTCGCCGATGCCGACCCGGAGGCGGCTGAACTTCTCGGTCCCGAGCTCGTCGATGATCGAGCCGAGGCCGTTGTGGCCGCCGGGACCACCGCCCTCGCGGAATCGCAGCTTGCCGAACGGCAGCGCGAAGTCGTCAGCCACTACGAGCAGGTCGACCAGGGGTGCGTGCTCGCGGGCGAGGACCTTGCGCACCGCCAGGCCAGACTCGTTCATGAACGTGAGCGGCTTGACCAGCGTCAGGTCGAGCGAGCGGAAGCGACCCTGGACGATCCGCGACGCGTCGCGCTCGCGGCCCTTGCCGTCCCAGCCGGCGCGGTCGGCCAGCCGATCGAGGACCATCCAGCCGACGTTATGGCGGGTCTTCGCGTAGCGGTCGCCCGGGTTCCCCAGGCCGACGACGATCCTCACCCTCGGTCCATCCCTCCCGGTGCCCAGCACGCCGAATGAGGCCCGATCCCGTCCGGGAGGGCCCGCGTGGATGGTATCAGCCGCGGGTGACCTGGAGGCGAGCGGTCATCGCGGGACGTCGACGCCGAGCACCCGGGCCTCGAGGGCTCGCATGGCGGCCCGCTCGATCGGCTCGGCGTGGTCCCACCCACAGACGTGGAAGGCGCCGTGGGTCACCAGCAAGCGCAGCTCGTCGGCGGCCGCCCAGCGGAGGTCGCCGCTCCAGCCACCGCGGCCCGCCTCGGCCTGCTCGATGGCTCGCTCGACCGACACGACGATGTCGCCGAGGTGGAGGCGGGCACGGGGCGGGAGCGCGAACGTGGCCGGCGCGAACGTGGCCGGCGCGGGCGTGGCCGGCGCGGGCGTGGCCGGCGCGGACGACGGACCGCCAGGCGCGGTCTCCCGGGGATGGGCAGGAAATGCCGTCGGCGGCAGGAGCGGGAACGACAGGACATCGGTCGGGCCGGAGGCGCCCATGTAGGTCTCGTTGAGCCCGGCCAGCTCCCGGTCGTCGGACAGGATCAGCCCGATCGACGCCGGTCGCGGCGCCCCGGCCGCGTCCAGCGCGGTCGCCGCGGTCCGCGCCAGCTCGGCGATGGGGACCACGCGATGTGCGCCCGGCCGGACCGTGACGTCGATCCGCCACGGCGGCCGGTAGACCGCTCGCGAGGCGACCCGCGTTCCGGTACCGGCCTCAGCCGGCGTCGTCCCCACCTCCACCGGAGCCCCCGGACGCGCCGGCGCCACCGATCGGTCCACCGGCGCCACCGCCACCCGCGGCGATCCGGCGCGACTCGAGCTCGACGATCTTGCTCTGGGGATAGGCGATCCGCTGGTGGTACATCCCGAGCAGCTGCGCGACGAACGCCTCGCGGATCTGCTCGACGTCCCGCAGGGTCAGGTCGCACTCATCGAACTGCCCGTCGCCCAGCCGCTCCTCGATGATCCTCGAGACCATCGCGCGGATCGCCGGCTCGTCGCGGGACGACAGGGACCGGACGGACGCCTCGACGCCGTCGGCCAGCATGATCAGCGCCGCTTCGCGGCTCTGCGGCTTCGGTCCGGAGTGGCGGAACCGGCTCTGGTCCACGCCGTTCGCCGCCTTCTCACCTTCCGACGTCTCGAGGCCGCCGTAGGGCGCCGCGGCCAGCTCGCGGGCCTTCGCGTAGAAGAAGCTGATCAAGGCGGTCCCATGGTGCTGCGGGATGAAAGCGATGAGCGGCTTCGGCAACCGCGCCCGGTAGGCGATCTCGATCCCGTCCGCGACGTGGCTCTTGAGGATCTGGGCGGACGCCTCCGGGTCCAGGTCGTCGTGGATGTTGTCGCCGCCGGCCTGGTTCTCGATGAACGCCATGGGGTTGGCCAGCTTCCCCACGTCGTGATAGAACGCCGCGACGCGGGTCAGCAACGGGTCCGCCCCGATCGCCTCCGCGGCGCGCTCGGCGAGGTTGGCGACCATGATCGAGTGGTGGTACGTCCCGGGCGTCTCCATGAGCAGGCGACGGAGGAGCGGCTGCGACGGGTTGGCCAGCTCGAGCAGCTGGAACGCGGTCAGGATCCCGAAGGCACCGCCGAGCACCGCGAACGTCCCGACCGCCACGACCGCCGCACCGCCACCCGCCAGCGCCGATGCGCCCCACAGCTGGACGACGGCGAGCTGGTCCCGCTGGCCGAGGAGCCCGTAGGTCGTCACGACGGTCGCGTCGACGATGGCGATCGCGATCCCGGCCTGGACGAACGCGTTGAGCCGATCCCCGCGGCGGATGGCGACGATCCCGGCGGCGCCTCCGAACAGGACGTAGGCGGTCATCTCGACCTGGCCGCCGTTGACCGCGCCGGCGATGACCGCGATCACCGCCATCAGGACGATCGCCGTGCCCGAGTCGAGGAGGAGCGCGACCAGGATGCCGACGGCAGCCGTCGGGAGGATGAACGGCAGGCCCGGCCGGCCCGCGGTGACCTCGAGCGCGAAGGTCGAGATGAGCAGGAGCATCCCGACGAGGGTCAGGACGTTGGACCGATGCCACAGCTCCGGTCGGAAGCGCCAGACCCAGGTCAGGAGGAAGCCGACCAGCAGGACCGAGAACAGCGCCCAGCCGGCGAGCCTCGCGACGTCCCAGCGTGCGGTCGTGAGCCCGAAGGCCTCGATCTGCTCGAGCGACAGGGCCGTGATCGGGTCGCCCTTGCGGACGATCGCCTGGTTCTGGCTGACGGCGACGACGATCGGGACCACCGCCTCGGCCGCTCGTTCGCGAGCCTGGTCGGTCTCGGTCTGGTCGTAGTCGGAGTTGGCGATCAGGACCGGGGCGATGATCTCGGCCGACAGCTTCCGCTCGGCCTCGTTGAGCCCGCCGAGGATCCGTCCGGAGAGGCGGGCGCGGACGTCGGCCAGGTCGGCGTCGCGGAGCTCGGCCGACTCGAGCTGGTCGAGGATCCTGGCGCTCTCGTCGCGGATGGTCGGCCAGCGCGCGAGGGGCAGCGCGAGGAGCGTCGCCCGGGCCTCGTCCGACAGACCGGGCAGGGCCGATTCGAGCAGGGTCAGCCGCTCCGACTCGGCGACGGCGGCATCGAACGCGGTATCCACCGGAGCCACGATCCGATCGAACGCCAGGCCCTGCTGCCGGGCGACGGCCGACGCCTTGTCGGGGGTGAAGTCGTATTGCGGCGCCACGGCGACGCGGGCCGCATCGCGCGCCTCCTGGGTCTGGATCGCGCTCGTGTAGCTCAGGGTGCGCGGCGCGAGGATGTCGAACGCGGCGACGTCGCCCACCTTGACGTCGATCCGCGTCGGGACGATCGACAGCGCGAAGATGGCGGTCATCGCCAGGACAAGCAGGGCCGACGCGACGAACAACCGGCCGAGGTCGCGCCTCGAGAACGCTGCCTGCGGATCCGCGCGTTGCGCGAGCATCGGCGGTCAGTGGCTCCCGGCCGCGTCGTGTCGGGCGAGGTCGGCGGCGGCCAGCGCCTGCGCGACGAGCTGGCTGACCTGCTTCCCGTCGGCCCGGCCACGCGTTCGCGGGGCGAGCCAGCCCATCACCTTGCCGAGGTCCCGCGCAGAGGTCGCCCCGGTCGCCGAGATCCCCTCGGCCACGAGGGCCTGCAGCTGGGCCTCGCTCAACGGCTGCGGCAGGAATTCGGACAGGATGGCGATCTCCGCCTCCTCCTTCGTGGCGAGGTCCTCTCGGCCGGCGGCACGGTAGGCCTCGACCGACTCCCGGCGGGTCTTGACCTCGCGGCTGAGGACCTGGAGCTCCTCGTCCTCGGTCAGCGGCTTGCCCTGCTTCTTCTCGACCATGTACATCGAATTGCTCGCCATCCGCAGGACATCACGGCGCAGCGAGTCACCCGACCGCATCGCGGCGGTCGTCTCGGTCTGGAGGCGTTCCTTGAGGGTCACCGGATCTGGCACCTCGGGCGGGGCTCGGAGGAGCTGCCCTTGCTGAGCGGACGCGCGACCGCGGCCTAGCTCTGCTGCGTGCGGGCGGCCTTCTTGCGCTTGGCTTCCTTGCGCTTGCGCTTCACGCTCGGCTTCTCGTAGTGCTCGCGACGGCGAGCCTCGGCGAGGATCCCGCTCTGCTGGATCTTCTTGTTGAAGCGGCGGAGGGC
>JADGQI010000056.1 GCA_017881905.1 Chloroflexota bacterium | reverse complement strand
TCGCGGCGAGCAACATGGCGAGGACCAGGCTCACGGCCCGCCGGGTCCGATCGCCCGTGATCAGGCGGCTGAGGGCACCCCCGGCGCTCGACCACAGGGCGGCCGTCGGGACGACGACCGCGACCATGGTCAGTGCTACGAGCAGGCTGCCGACGATCACCGGATAGCCGGCGGGCCGGAAGGTCGTGACCGCGCCGAGGGCGAAGATCCAGGCCTTCGGATTGACCGCCTGGAAGCTCGCCGCCTGGACCAGGCCGAGCGGTCGGGCGAGCTCGCCCCGCTCGAGGGCCCGGGCGCCCGCGATCCGGTAGGCGAGGTAGAGCAGGTACGCGGATGCGCCGATCTTCATGACGAACCCGACCTCCGGGACGGCGGTGAAGACGGTTCCCACGCCCGCGGCGACCACGAGCGCCATCGCACCGATCCCAAGTGCCGTCCCGAGGACATGCCGCAGGGTCGCCCGGAACCCGAACGAAGCCCCCGACGCCCACAGCAGCACGTTGTTCGGCCCGGGTGTCACCGAGCTCACGAACGCGAAGCCGACGAGGGCCAGCAGCGTCTCCACACCGGCACGCTAGGCGAGTGGCCTGCGCTCGGTCTTGTACGATCCTGCGATGGCCGTCCATGGCAGTCCGCCGGCGATCCGCGCGTGGAAGCCGCCCGTCGCCGGCATCCGCGAGGTCCTCCACGCCAGGTTCACGGACCACGCCTATCCGCTCCACACGCACGACGTCTGGACCCTGTTCATCGTGGACGACGGAGCGATCCGGTACGACCTCCAAGGTCGGCCGTTCGGCGCCGAACCGCAGATGGTGACCGTCCTGCCTCCGCACGTCGTGCACGACGGCCGCCCGGCGACCGAAGCGGGGTTCCGGAAACGGGTCCTGTACCTGGAGACGAGCGTCCTCGGAGAGGAGCTCATCGGCCCGGCCGTCGATCGGCCGATCGTCCCCGACGACGGGCTGCGCGATCGCGTCTCGGCGCTCCACGAAGCCCTGGTCTGCGTCGACGATGCGCTCGAGGCCGAGGTGCGTCTCGCGTCGGTCACCGAGCGGATCGCGACATCGCTCGGACGGCCCGTGGCCGAGCCCTCACCGGTCACGGCCGGCGCCCAGGCCGAGCAGCTCCGAGCCTTCCTCGACGCGCATCTCTTCGGGGAGTCGACCATCGCCTCGGCGGCGGAGTCCATCGGCGCGACGCCGACCCAGCTGGCCCGGTCGTTCTCGACGGTCTTCGGCATCCCGCCCCATGCCTACGTCCTTGGACGACGCATGGAGGCCGCCCGCGACCGCATCCTCGGCGGGCAGCCCCTGGCCGATGTCGCGGCCGAGGTCGGATTCTGCGACCAGGCCCACCTGTCGCGCCGGTTCAAGCGGTTCCTCGGGACCACGCCGGGACGGTTCCGATCCGCCGGGCTGTGGGTCGACGGGTCCGATCCGGCTGTGGAGTTCACCCAGGCGCCCTGACCGGATCGGTCCAGCAGACGGCCCGGCCGCCAGCCGAGGATCCGCCGGCCACCCCGACGACGACTTGTGACCTCCGGACCGCCGTATCGGGCGGTGCGGCCCTCTCGAGTGCACCGGTCGAACCTCGACCATCGAGAGGTCAGGATCATCGCGGCGGATGGTCGACGCCCCGATCGCGCATCCGGCGCCGATCCGGGGCGGTCCCGACACGCCGCCGACGGGATCCTCGAAGGGAGTCGCCGAACGTGGGACAGCGATACGAATGCCTGGACGGCAACGAGGCGACCGCTCGAGTGGCCTACGCGGCCAGCGAGGTGATCTCGATCTATCCGATCACCCCGGCCTCCGGGATGGCCGAGCATTGCGACGACTGGGCGGCGGCGGGCCGACCGAACCTATGGGGCAAGGTCCCGGAAGTGGTCGAGATGCAGTCCGAGGCTGGGGCGGCCGGAGCGCTGCACGGAGCGCTCCAGAAGGGTGCGCTCGGGACCACGTTCACGGCGTCGCAGGGCCTCCTGTTGATGGTCCCGAACATGTTCAAGATCTGCGGCGAGCTCACGCCGACGGTGATCCACGTCGCGGCGCGGACCGTGGCCACCCACGCCCTGTCGATCTTCGGCGACCACAGCGACGTGATGCACGCGCGGACGACGGGCTGGGCGATGCTCGCGTCCGGCTCGGTCCAGGAGGCGCACGATCTCGCGCTGGTGGCCCACGCCGCGACGCTCCGCGCTCGAGTGCCGTTCATCCACTTCTTCGACGGCTTCCGCACCTCGCACGAGATCGACAAGATCGCCGTCCTCGATGAGGCCGATATCCGGGCGTTGATCCGCGATGACGATGTCCTCGCCTTCCGCGCCCGCGGGTTGACCCCGGACGCGCCGGTCGTGCGTGGGACCGCGCAGAACCCGGACGTTTTCTTCCAGGCGCGCGAGGCGTCGAACCCCTACCACCTGGCCGTTCCCGGGATCGTCCAGGAGGTCATGGACGAGCTGGCGGCACGGACGGGCCGGCGGTACGGGCTGGTGGACTACCACGGGGCCGAGGATGCCGAGCGCGTGGTCATCGTGATGGGTTCGGCGACCGGAGCGGTCGAGGAGACCGTCGACACCCTGGTCGCCGCGGGCGAGAAGGTCGGGATGCTCCGGGTCCGGCTGTTCCAGCCGTTCCCCGCCGAGCAGATCGTGGCGGCCCTGCCGCCGTCGGTCCGGGCGATCGCGGTCCTCGACCGGACGAAGGAGCCCGGTGCGGTCGGCGAGCCGCTCTACCTCGGCGTCGTCGCCGCCCTCAGCGAGGCGATGGACAGCGACGCACCGCCGTTCGCCGCGACGCCCCGGGTGATCGGCGGACGGTACGGCCTGTCGTCCAAGGAGATGACGCCGTCGATGATCAAGCCGATCTTCGATGAGCTCGGGTCGGCCCGGCCGAAGCGCCACTTCACCGTCGGGATCTACGACGACGTGACCCACCTCAGCCTGCCGATGGATCCCGCATTCCGGGTCCCGCGTCCGTCCGGCGAGGTCCAGGCGGTCTTCTTCGGCCTCGGCTCCGACGGCACGGTCGGCGCGAACAAGGCGTCGGTCAAGATCATCGGTGAGAGCACCGACCTGTTCGCCCAGGGCTATTTCGTCTACGACTCCAAGAAGTCGGGGTCCGTCACCGTGTCGCACCTGCGCTTCGGGCCGCAGCCGATCCGCTCGACCTACCTGGTCGACGAGGCGGATTTCGTCGCGTGCCACCAGTTCGGCCTGCTCGGCAGGACGAAGGTCCTCGAGACCGCCAAGCACGGGGCGACCTTCCTGCTCAACGCGCCGTACGGGCCGGACGAGGTCTGGGACCACCTGCCCGGCGGTGTTCAGCGCCTGCTCATCGACAAGGAGATCGACTTCTGGGTGATCGACGCCCTGGCCGTTGCCGACGAGGCGGGCATGGGCAGCCGGATCAACACCGTCATGCAGCCGTGTTTCTTCCAGCTCGCCGGGATCCTGCCGCCGGACGAGGCCATCACCCGGATCAAGGGCTTCGTCGAGGCCACGTATCTCAAGCGCGGCCCAGCCGTCGTCGCGCGCAACTTCGCGGCGATCGATCGTTCGCTCGAGCGCCTCGGTCACGTCACGCCGGGCGGCGTCACGAACGACCGTGCGACCACCCCGCCGGTGCCCGACGACCTCCCCGACTTCGTCGCCCGGGTCACCTCCCGGCTGATCGCCGGCGACGGGGACCTGCTGCCGGTCAGCGCCCTCCCGGTCGACGGCACGTTCCCGTCGGGGACCACGAAGTACGAGAAGCGGGCGATCGCCCAGATGATCCCGGTGTGGGATCCGGCGATCTGCATCGATTGCGGCAAGTGCGCGATGGTCTGCCCGCACGCGACGATCCGGATGAAGGTCTTCCCGGCAGCGGCCGTCGCGACGGCGCCTCCCGACTTCCTCCACAAGGAGTTCCGCTCGCGGGATCTGCTCGACCACCGACTGACGATCCAGGTCGCTCCGGACGACTGCACCGGCTGCGGCGTGTGCGTCGACGTGTGTCCCGCCAAGAGCAAGACCGACACGAGCCACAAGGCCATCAACATGGCGCCGGTCGCCGACCATCGCGACATCGAGCGACCCCGCTGGGACTTCTTCCAGTCGATCCCACAGCTCGATCGGAGCCTGATCCCGCACGACACCATCAAGGGCAGCCAGGTCCTCGAGCCCCTGTTCGAGTTCTCGGGCGCCTGCGGCGGGTGCGGCGAGACCCCCTACCTCCGGCTCGTGAGCCAGCTCTTCGGGGACCGGATGATCGTGGCCAACGCGACTGGCTGCTCGTCGATCTACGGCGCCAACCTGCCGACCACGCCGTGGACGGTGGATGCCGCCGGGCGCGGGCCGGCCTGGGCCAACTCGCTGTTCGAGGACAACGCCGAGTTCGGCCTCGGCTTGCGTCTCGCGCTCGACGCCCAGACCGACCAGGCCCGACGCCTGCTCGGCCGGCTCGAGCCGGACCTCGGCACGGAGCTCGTCCGCGGGATCCTCGATGCCGATCAGGACGACGAGGCCGGGATCGCCCTCCAGCGCGAGCGCGTCGGGCGGCTGCGCGAGGCGCTCACCCGCCTCGACGGCTCGTCCGGCTCTGATGCGCGTCACTTGCTGGCCCTCGCCGGCGATCTCGTCCGCAAGGGGATCTGGATCATCGGCGGCGACGGCTGGGCCTACGACATCGGGTTCGGGGGAGTGGACCAGGTCCTCAGCTCAGGACGGAACGTCAACATCCTCGTCCTCGACACGGAGGTCTACTCGAACACCGGGGGCCAATCGTCGAAGGCGACCCCCCGGGGTGCCGTGGCCAAGTTCGCGGCCGCGGGCAAGGGCACCGCCAAGAAGGACCTGGGCGCCATCGCCCGGTCGTACGGCAACGTCTACGTCGCCCAGGTGGCGATGGGCGCGAACGACCTGCAGACGACAAAGGCTCTGCTCGAAGCCGACGCCTGGCCAGGCCCGTCGCTGGTCGTGGCCTACAGCACCTGCATCGCCCACGGCATCGACATGAGCAAGTCGATGAGCCACCAGAAGGACGCCGTCAAGAGTGGCTATTGGCCGCTCTACCGGTTCCACCCGTCGGAGGTCGAGGGAGGCCGGCCGTTCAAGCTCGACTCCACCGCCCCGTCGATCCCGGTCGCCGAGTTCGTCGCGACCGAGACGCGCTTCGCGATCCTCCAGCGGACGGACCCCGAGCGCGCGGCCGAGCTGGCGGCACTGTCCCAGGACGACGCCGACGAGCGCTGGCACTACTACGCGCAGCTGGCCGGCATCGAACGGACGGTCCCGCACGTCCATCGACCGGACCGCGACGGCGTGCTCGAGGCGGCCGGTGTCACCGGCGCCGGCTCCGACACCGAGGGGGATCCGGGATGACCGTCGACCTGCGCACCCGCTATCTGGGCCTCGAGCTTCGCTCCCCGATCGTCGCCTCGGCGGCGCCGCAGAACGGCGAGCCGGCGATGGCCGGACGCCTCGAACGTGCCGGCGTCGGGGCGATCGTCCTGCCGTCGTTGTTCGAGGAGGAGATCCTGGCCGAAGAGATCGAGCTCAACGACTCGCTCGAACAGGGCACCGAGCACTTCGCCGAGGCGCTCGACTACTTCCCGGCGATCGGCAACTTCGTCGGCGCGGCCGACCGCTACCTCGATTCCCTCGAGCGGGTCAGGACCGCGGTCGGCGTCCCGATCATCGCCAGCCTGAATGCGAGCACGACACTCGGCTGGGTGCCGTACGCACGGCGGATCCAGGAGGCCGGTGCCGACGCACTCGAGCTGAACCTCTATCGCGTCGCGGCCGACCCGAGGCGGACCGGGGCCCAGGTCGATGCGCACGACCTCGAGCTGATCGCCGCCGTCCGCGCCGCGGTCACCATCCCGCTCGCGATCAAGCTCAGTCCGTTCTACTCGTCACTCGCTGACTTCGCCGCCGCGGTCGTCGCGGCCGGTGCGGACGGTCTGGTGTTGTTCAACCGCTTCTACCAGCCGGACCTCGACCTAGACACGCTCGAGGTCGTGCCGCGACTGGAGCTGAGCGAGGCCGCCGAGGTTCGCCTCCCGGTCCGCTGGATCGGGATCCTCCGTCCTCAGCTGGGTGCGGCGGTGTCGCTCGCCGCGACGTCCGGGGTCCGGTCCGGGAGCGACGTCGTGAAGGCGCTCATGGTCGGTGCGGACGTGGCGATGATGACGTCGGCTCTGCTCCGTCACGGACCGGAGCACGTCGCCACCGTCGAGGCGGAGGTGCGGGCCTGGATGACCGACCACGAGTACGTGTCGGTCGAGCAGCTCAAGGGCAGCGCCAGCCAGGCGACGGCCGACGACCCGTCGGCATTCGAGCGCGCCAACTACCTCCAGACGATCCGTTCATGGGTCGCGCCGCGAGAACTCACCGCGACGGCGCCGACGACCCGGCGCGACTGACCGGATCGCCGGGCTCGGGTCATGCCGGGCTCGGCCGACGACAGGCGGTTCAGGGGCGGAACGCCTCGGCGGCGGCGGCCGTGTCGAAGAACTCCTGGAATCGGCGGATCCTGCCGTTCTGCACCACGATGAGATGGACGAAGTCTGTCCCGTAGGTCCGACCGGTCGGCCGAGCACGGACCGTCGTCCGGCCGATCACCGCGACCGCGTCGTCCTGGGCGATGAAGCGCTCCGGTTCGAACGCCAGGATCTCCTCGGTGTCGTTCCCGATGCGCAACCACTCGCGCACCCCGTCGACGCCGTGCCTCGTCCCCGAGGACGGGATCGCCGGGTTGTCGGGCTCACCCCACTCGACGTCGGTCGCGAGGAGCGCCAGCAACGACTCGATGTCGCGGGTCGCGAAGGCCCGGTACGCGGCCTGGACCACGGCGAGCGTGTCGGCGGTGACGTCCCGCGCCGGTGCGTCCATCTCCGTTCCGGTCATCGTCGTCGCTCCTGTCTAGGTCGGACGCTCGACCCGATCCCGAAGGTCGAGAAGGAGGCGCCGCATCATCGGGAAGTCGCCGAACTCCAGCAGCAGGATCGACACGAGCGCGGCCGCCGGGTGGTCGAAGTCATAGGCCGCCTTGAGCCGAGTCACCAGGCGGGTCCCACCGTCCGGCGTCCACTCCAGTCGCCAGGCCCAGGTGCTGTCGGGCTTCCGCCAGACCATCGCGGTCGGGGGGTCGATGCTGGCGACCCGGAACGCGGTCATGTCGTTGACCGGCTCGGCCATGGCGATCCAGTCACCGACCGCGAGGTCCTGGAATTCGGGGAGGATCCGGTCGGCGCTCGGGTGCCCGAGGTTGTCGAAGAGGTCGTAGCTGTAGAAACCTGCCCGTCGGAAGCCGATCTGGACGATCCACGGCCAGACGCTCTCCGGCGGAGCAGCGATGTCGATGGCCCGTGTGGCGCAGAAGCGGGCGTGACGGAGAAGGTCGTCGCCCGGCATCGACGAGGTGACCTCGGCCGCCGTCGCACCCCAGCGCAGATGCCATGGTCGGACGAACGGGGCGGCCCAGAAGAGTGGCGCTGCCTTGACGACGTCGAGCGCGGCGCCACGCAGCTCGACGACGTTCGCGGTCTCCATGCGGCGATGGTCGCCGCTCGGTCGGATGCCGTGTCAGGGCCGGTCTGCCCGTTGTGTCGGTCCGGACGTCACAACCCGGTCCGCGTCCCTTCAACCGTGGTGGGCGAGCTCCGCCGCATC
>JADGQI010000055.1 GCA_017881905.1 Chloroflexota bacterium | reverse complement strand
GAGCCGCGCGACCTGATCCTCGAGCTCCGCCGCGCTGGCCCGGGCGCCGGCCACGATCGCGGGCGGCGCCTTCGACGTGAACGCCTCGTCGGCGAGGCGGGCGCGGGCTGCCGCCAGATGTCGCTCGGCCTCGGCGAGCTCGCGTTCGAGTCGCGTCCGCTCGGCTCGATCGGCCGCCGGGTCGGCGATGCCGGGAGCGATCCTCGCCTCGAGCTCTCCGGCCATGACGGCGAGCGAGCCGGGACGGTCCGCCGCCGCGAACGCGGCCCGGTCGGCATGCGCGACGAGCGGCTCGAGCCGGGTCATCCGGCCGATCGCCGGGGCGAGGGCGGCGAACGCGGCGGTCAGGTCGGCTGGGACCAGGACGTCACCGGGTCGGCGCTCCGCCGCAACGATCCCGGCCGTCGAGCGGGCGTTGCGGACCTCGCCGATGAGGTCGCGGATGCGGTCGACCGCTCGTTCACCCGATCCGTCGACCAGGCCGGACCAGGCCGTCGGGTCGGGCCAGTCGGCCACGATCAGGAGCTCCGGATCGGCCGCCCCGTGCGGGGTCGCCGACCAGATCGCCTCGGTCAGGTACGGCAGGAAGGGGTGGAGCAGGCGGAGCAACCCGTCGAGCACCTCGACCAGCGTCCACCAGGTCGCCTCGCGCTCGGCGTCGGACGATGTCGGATCGGCGAGCCGGACCTTGGCGAACTCGAGGCCCCAATCGCAGAACTCGCTCCAGGTCATGTCGTACAGCAGGCGGGTCGCCTCGCCGAACGCGAACTGGTCCATCGCCGTGTCGACGCCGGCCACGGTCGCCGCCATCCGGGAGCGGAGCCAGCGATCCGACGGTCCGAGGTGCGCGGGGTCGGGCGTCCGGCGCGGCGCATCCGACGCGATGCCCGGCGGTCGGGCACCGAGCACGAACCGGGCAGCATTCCAGAGCTTGTTCCCGAAGTTGCGCGCGTTCTCCAGC
Source organism: Chloroflexota bacterium (assembly GCA_017881905.1). Lineage (GTDB taxonomy): Bacteria > Chloroflexota > Limnocylindria > Limnocylindrales > CSP1-4 > Chersky-267. The sequence goes on along the minus strand of JADGQI010000055.1, from coordinate 2,201 downwards.
TTCTCGCGGCTGAACTTCTGATCGTTCCCGGGCGAGATCCCGTGGATCAGCGCGAATCGCAGCGCGTCCGCGCCGATCTCGTCGATCGCATCCAGCGGATCGACCACGTTGCCGACGGTCTTGCTCATCTTCGCCCCGGTCCCGGCCCGGACGAGGCCGTGGAGGTAGACCGTCTCGAACGGTGCTTCGTCGAGGAAGTGGATCCCGAGCATCATCATCCGGGCGACCCAGAAGAAGATGATGTCGTAGCCCGTCTCCATCACCGTGCCTGGGTAGAACCGGCGAAGATCGGCCGTGTCGTCCGGCCAGCCGAGCGTGGAGAACGGCCAGAGGCCCGAGCTGAACCAGGTGTCGAAGATGTCCTCGTCCTGGACGAGCTCCGCGGCCGGGCGCCCGCACACCTCGCAGGCGACCGGACCGCCGACCTCGTCGGACACGGTCACGTGCCCGTCCGGGCAGTACCAGGCCGGGATGCGGTGCCCCCACCACAGCTGTCGACTGACGTTCCAGTCCCGGATCTCCGTCAGCCAGTGTTCCCAGACCTTGACGAAGCGCTCGGGCAGGATCCTCGTCCGGCCGCTCCGGGTGGCCTCGAGGGCCCGGGCCGCGAGCGGCTTCGTCCGGATGAACCACTGGGTCTTCAAGCGCGGTTCGATGACGTCGTACGACCGCTGGCACCGACCGATGATCATCTCGTGGGGCTTCGCCTCGACGAGGTCGCCGAGCGCCTCGAGATCGGCCAGGACGCGGTCGCGCGCGACGTACCGATCCAGCCCCGCATACGGTCCTGCGGCGGCGTTCAAGCTCGCGTCGTCGTCCATGACCGTGATCGACGGCAGGCCGTGGCGCAGGCCGGTGGCGTGGTCGTCTGGATCGTGCGCGGGGGTGATCTTGACGGCTCCCGTCCCGAAGTCGCGCTGCACGACCGGATCGGCGATGATCGGGACCGGCCGATCCACGAACGGGATGACCACCCGCTCCCCCACCAGGGCCGCGTACCGAGGGTCCTCCGGGTGGACCGCCACGGCGACGTCGCCGAGGATCGTCTCCGGCCGGGTCGTGGCCACCGAGATCGTCCGGTCCGGGTCCGGTCGGCCGTCTTCGTCGAGCAGGTGATAGCGGACCGTCCAGAGCGTGCCCGTCTCGGGCGTCGGGACCACCTCGAGGTCGCTGACCGACGTTCGGCAACCCGGGCACCAGTTGATGAGCGCCTCGGTCCGGTAGGCCAGGTCGCCGCGGTACAGCCGGGTGAAGGCCGTGCGGACCGCCTTCGACGAGACGTCGTCCATCGTGAACCGGGTCCGGCTCCAGTCGAGCGACGATCCGAACCTTCGGCTCTGGCGCAGGATCGTCTCGCGCGTCTCCGCGACGAACGCCTCCATCCGCTCGAGATATCGCTCCCGACCGAGGCTGGCCCTCGACTCCCCGTTCGCGGCGATGATCCGGTCGAGCACGACCTGCGCGCCGATCGAGGCATGGTCGAGGCCGGGCAGCCACAGCGTCGGTCGTCGCTGCATCCGCGCCCGGCGGATCATGACGTCCTCGATGTCGGCCGTCAGGGCGTGCCCGATGTGGAGTGCGCCGGTCACGTTCGGCGGCGGCTGGACGATGACGAAGGGAGCCTTCGAGGGGTCCGCGCGCGAACCCGCGCCATCCGGAGCGAAGACGTCCGCGGCCAGCCAGCGCTCGTAGATCTCGGTCTCGACATCGGCCGGCCCATAGGCCTTGGGAAGATCGCCCGGTCGCCCCGTCGCGCTGTCGGTCATCGTCGTCGCCTCGTGAGAATCGAACGCCCCGGTCGTCCAGCGGACGAACGGGGTCGTGGTACCACCTGCTGGTTCGAGCCCGGGCACTCGGCGGTCATCCCGCCGGCGACCTCCCGGTCTCCTCGGGGCGCGCTATCGGGCGCCAGCCGCACGGCTCGCGGGCGACGTTCACGAACCGGTCACCCGCGCGGCTCACACCGTCCCGCGCTCGCTTGGGGCCCTGGTCCGCTACTCCTCTCGGTCACCGCCGTGAGGGACAGACTGTAGCACGCCCCGTCGTCGTCACCGGCTCTCGAGCGGGACGAGCCAGCGGACCCCCAGCGGTGGCACGGGGATCGGCCGGTCGGTCGGCAGGTGCGCGCCGTCGAGGAGGTCCACCAGGGTCTCCGACCTCGTCGCGAGGTCCGCGGCGATGTCGATGGTCCGCTCCGTCTC
>JADGQI010000054.1 GCA_017881905.1 Chloroflexota bacterium | reverse complement strand
GGCGAGACCGGTCTGACGTTCTATCGGCGGGAGGGCGGATGAGGCGCGCGGTCTATCCCGGCTCGTTCGATCCGATCACCAACGGCCACCTCGACGTCCTTCGACGGGCGGTGGCGGTGTTCGACCGGGTGGTCGTCGCCGTCCTCGAGAACCCGCGCAAGGACCCGCTCCTCGGCACCGCGGAGCGGGTGGAGGTCATCCGGGCCTCGCTCGCGACCGCTGGTCCGGAGCTCTCCGAACGGGTCGATGTCCGGACCTTCGACGGCCTGACGGTGACGTTCTGCCGTGCGGTCGACGCCGGGTTCATGGTCCGCGGCCTTCGGGCGGTGTCCGACTTCGAGACGGAGATGCAGCTCGCCCACAACAACCGGGTCCTGGCGCGGGACGTCGACACGGTCTTCTTCATGACCTCGCTCGAGCACGGGTACGTAAGCTCGAGCCTGGTCAAGGAGATCGCCCGGTTCGGTGGGGACGTGAGCGGGATGGTCCCGCCGCCGGCCGCCGCCGCTCTCGCTCGGCGGGTGCCCGGCGGCTGAGCGCACCGTCGGCCGCGAACGGGTGCGATAATCCATCCACCGGGCGCCATCGGCGCCGGTCGACTACCGAGGAGGGCCGGTCCGATCGACATCATCTTCCTCGTCACTCGCATGCAGACGCTCATCGCCAATGGCAAGAAGCTGCCGATGACGAACAACGTGGTCATCGACAAGGACGCAGCGTTCGATCTGATCGACGAGCTGCGGGCCGCGATCCCGGAGGAGATCCGGGCGGCGAAGCGGATCAACAGCGAGGGCGAGCGGATCATCGAGAAGGCCCAGGAAGAGGCCGAGCGGATCGTCGCCAGCGCCCAGGAGCAGGCGGCCTTCCTGATCGAGGAGCGCGGGCTGATGGCGGCGGCGGAGCAGGAAAGCGGGCGGATCATCGGCCTGGCCCAGAGCGAGTCGGCGGAGGTCCGCCGGGGCGCCGACGAATACGCCGCGTCCGTGCTGATCGGCCTCGAGGGCGAGGTCGTCCGGACCCTCCAGAGCATCAAGAAGGGGATCGCCCTCCTCGACGAACGGCGCCACATCGCCGGGGCTCCGCTCGAGGCGGTCGACGACGAGGTCGACGACGGCGGCGAGGATGACGGCTGGGGCGAGGAGCCCGTGCAGGCGGAGGAGCGAGCGTCCCGGCCCGTCCGGTCGTGACCCGGGACGATCCCGACGCCCTGACCGTCAACGTCGCGGCCATGCTCGCCGAACCCCGCGGCTCGGTCCGTGATCTGGCGTTCGACGATCTCGATCTCGAGCTCGGCGACGAGCTGACGCTCGCCGCGCCGGCCGACGCCCGCTTCCGCCTGACCCGGACCAACCGCGGGCTGCTGGTCGACGGCGACGTCCGGGCCGTCCTGGCGGAGACCTGCAGCCGGTGTCTTCGTCCGATCGAGGTCGAGCTGCAGGAGGAGATCGACGAGGAGGCGCTGCCGAGCATCGACCTGGCGACCGGGAAGCCGCTCGATCCGGCGGTCGAGCCCGAGATCGCCCGCCTGACCGGTCATCACGAGATCGAGCTCGAGCCGTTCGTCCGGGAAGCGATCCAGCTCGGCGCGCCGATCGCGCCGCTGTGCCGGCCCGACTGTCCAGGCCTCTGCCCGGAGTGCGGCGAGGAGCTCGGAAGCGGGCCGCACGACCATGGGGACGCGCCGATCGACCCGCGACTGGAGGCGCTCCGGGCCTTCCGAGTCGACGACGACGGCGAGACGGCGTAAACTCTCCCGTCGGCCCCTCTTCCGAACGCGGCGCGTCCGCGGCCGGCGACGGCCCACGAACGACGACCACGCCCGTGCCCGCGCTGACCGCGCCGGCCGCGGGTTCGAAAGGAGCCAACACGACCCATGGGAGTCCCGAAGCGACGGGTGTCTCACGCGCGCCAGGGCGAGCGCCGCAGCCACCTGGCGATCGAGCTGCCGAAGCTCGAGGAGTGTCCGCACTGCCACGCGCCGAAGCGCCCGCACCACGCCTGCCCGAACTGCGGCTACTACGGCGGCCGTCAGGTCCTCGAGCCCAAGACGAAGTCGGGCGACTCGGCCTCCTGATCCTGTGGACCTGAGCGCCGTCCGGGCCACCTCCGAGGCTCGTCGCGTGCGCGTCGCCGTCGACGCGATGGGCGGCGACCACGCTCCAGAGGAAGTCATCCACGGCAGTCTTGGCTACGCCGCGGAGCACCCCGAGGACGACCTCATCCTCGTCGGCGACACCGCTCGGATCGGCTCGATCGCCGGGTCCGCGCTGCCGGCCCCGAACGTGTCGATCGTCCACGCTTCGCAGGTCGTCGAGATGCACGAACATCCGGCCATGGCCCTGCGCGAGAAGAAGGACGCGTCGATCCTGGTCGCCACGGACCTGATCCGACGCGGCGAGGCGGACGCCGTCGTCACGGCCGGCCACACCGGCGCCGGCATGGCCGCCGCGGTCCTTCGCCTCGGCCGTCTGCCGGGCGTCGACCGGCCGGCGCTCGCGGTCCAGATGATCACCGAGTCCGGTCCGTTCGTGTTCCTCGACATCGGCGCCAACCCCGATTCGACGGGGGTGAACCTGTACCAGTACGCCGAGATGGGCGCCCTGTTCGCGGAGAAGGTCCTCGGCGTGGACCACCCCCGCGTCGCGCTGCTTTCGATCGGCGAAGAGAAGGGCAAGGGCGATGCGCGGATCGTCGAGGCGACCGAGCTGCTCGACCGGTCGGACCTCCGGTTCATCGGCAACGTCGAGGGCAAGGACCTGGTCAAGCACATGGCCGACGTCGTCGTGTGCGACGCGGTGGTCGGCAACGTGGTGATCAAGTTCTTCGAGGGGTTGTCGACATTCATCTTCGATCTCATCGAGACCGAGTTCCGACGGCCTCCCCGCGGCCCGCTCGCCTATGCGCTGATGAAACCTGGGGTCGCCCGGATCCGGAAGGTCTTCGATTACGAGCGCTTCGGAGGCTCGCCGCTGCTCGGCGTCAAGGGGACGGTGATCATCACCCACGGTCGTGCCCGCCGGCGGATGGTCGGCTTCGCCATCGGGGTCGGAGCGGCCTCGGCGCGGGCCCGGATCCCCGACCTCATCGCCGAGACATTCCAGCGGGAGCCGACCGACCGCGGCGACGAGGCGGCCGCGTCGGCCGCGGCCGGCGAACCGATCGACGGCACGGTCGGGCGATGACCGGGGCGGCGGACCTGAGCGTCGCCCGGAGCGTGGTCGACGAGCTCATCCGGCTCGCGGCGATGGAGATCCCCGGCGTGGTCCGGGTCGACGGCGCGGGTCGGCACTGGACGGTCGCCCTCCTCGGTCGTCGTCCGGTCTGCCGGATCGACGGGCGACGGGTCGACGTCCGGCTGGCGATCGTGGCGCGCCCGGGCCACGAGCTCGTGCCCCTGACTCGTCAGGTCCGGGCCGCGGTCGCGTCGGCGATCGAGCGTCTCGTCGGTCTCGAGGCGGGACGGATCGTGATCGTCGTCGACGGCGTCGGCGCCTGAGGGTGGCCGGCTCCCGGACCCACGGTCGATCCGACGTCGCCCGGACCGCCCACGCGGGACGCCGGCTGGCGCTCGCCGCGGTGTTCGAGGCCGAGTTCGGCCAGCGGACCCCCGGGGCGATCCTCGAACGGCACCTGGCCGAGACGGAAGGGGACCCGGTGACGGCGGAGTTCGCCCGGGCGCTGGTCGCGATCGTGGTCGCCCGGCGGGAGGAGATCGACGCCCTGATCGAGCGCACGGCTCCGCAGTACCCGGTCGTCCAGCTCGCCCGGATGGACCGGTCGTTGCTGCGTTGCGCCATCGGCGAGGTGCTACACTCCGCGTCGACGCCGGCCCGAGTGGCGATCGCTGAGTGGGTCGACCTCGCACGCACCTACAGTGGTGACCCGGCGCGACGCCTGATGAATGGCGTGCTGGGCAAGATCGCCAGAGATCGACCCGGCGCCTGACCGGGCAACCAGCTCCGAGGAGACAGTCAGTGGCCACCACCTACGAGCGCCTCAAGAAGATCGTAGTCGAGCAGCTCGGTGTCGAGGAGGAAGACGTCAAGCCGGAGGCGTCGTTCGTCGACGACCTCAATGCCGACTCGCTCGACCTGGTCGAGCTGATCATGAGCCTCGAGGAGGAGTTCGGGACCGAGATCAGCGACGAGGACGCGGAGAAGATCCGCACCGTCGGGGACGCGGTCGAGTACATCGACGAGCGCTCCTCCTAGCGGGGAGTCCCGCTCGCGCCCGATGCGTCCGGCCGACACGTTCGCGGCGCGACTCGGGCTCCCGATCCGTGACACGACGCTCTTCGAGCAGGCGCTGACCCATAGCAGCTACCTGCACGAGCACCGCGACACGGTCAGCGGCCACAACGAGCGCCTCGAATTCCTGGGGGACGCGGTCGTCACCCTGGTGATCGGCGAGGCGCTCTTCCGTCTCCGCCCGGATGACGACGAAGGCGTCCTGTCGGCTCGACGTGCCGCGATCGTGAGCGCCCAGGGCCTGGCTCGGATCGCCCGCCGGATCGACCTCGGTGAGGCGCTTCGGCTGGGCGAAGGTGAATCGCGGCGTGATGGGCGGACCCGCGTGTCGCTCCTGGCATCCGGGCTCGAAGCGGTCCTCGGCGCGATCTACGTCGACCTCGGCTACGACGTCGCCCGAGACTGGCTGCTCGAGCAGGCCGCACCGGAGCTGACAAGCGACGCGCCGCTGTCGAGCCTGAAGAGCGCCAAGAGCCGCCTGCAGGAGCACACCCAGCGGGTCAACGGCGAGCGGCCGTCCTACCGGCTCGTCGAGGCGACCGGTCCCGACCACGAGAAGCTGTTCCGGGTCGAGGTATCGGTCGGCGGCCGGGCGCTCGGGACCGGTGTGGGACGCTCCCAGAAGGCCGCCGAGATCGCCGCGGCCGAGGCCGCCCTGCCCGGGCTGCGCGACGGGGCCCCGGACGGCCCGGGTGCCGGATGAGCGCTCCCGCCCGCTTGCTCGCGCTCCGTCTCCAGGGCTTCAAGTCGTTCGCCGAACGGACCGTGGTCGAGTTCGGGCCCGGGATCAGTGCCGTCGTGGGTCCGAACGGTTCGGGCAAGAGCAACCTCGCCGACGCGCTCCGCTGGGCCCTCGGCGAGCAGGGTCGTGCGCTGCGCAGCCGGAAGAGCGAGGACGTCATCTTCGCCGGCTCGGATCGACGGGCCGCCCTCGGGATGGCCGACGTGACGCTGGTGCTCGACAACGCCGACGGCCTGCTGCCGGTCGAGTACGCGGTGCTGGAGCTGGGCAGACGGTTGTACCGCTCCGGCGAGAACGATTACCTCCTGAACAAGCAGCGTGTCCGCCTGCGCGACCTGGTCGACCTGCTGGACTCGGCCCACCTCGCCGACAACGCCTTCCTGTTCATCGGCCAGGGGATGGTCGATCAGGCGCTCGCGCTGAGACCCGAGGAGCGCCGGCCCCTGTTCGAGGAGGTCGCCGGGGTCCGCCGCCACGAGCGTCGCCGGCGCAAGGCCGAGGAGCAGCTCGCCGAGGCGGAGGTCAATCTCGCCCGGGTGGAGGACATCCTGGCCGAGCTGCGCCCGCAGGCCCGCCGGCTCGCGGCCCAGGCCGAGCAGCAGGTCAGTCGGGCCTCAGCCGGCGACGAGCTCGCCGCGGCGCTGGTCGTGGCGGCGCACGCCCGCTGGCACGACGCGGCGCTCCGACGAGCCGCCACGGTCGAACGGCTCGGCCGGGTGCGGACCGACGTGGAGCGCGCGTCGTCCGAGCTGGCCGAGGCCGAACGTGAGGCGGCGGCGATCTCGGCCGCTCGCGGGGCTCGGATCGAAGCCGAACGGATCCGTCGCGAGGCACACGAGGTCGCTCGGGCCGCTCACACCGAGCTCCAGCTTCAAGAGGCGCGGATGGCCTCGGATCTCGCCGGGCTCGTCCGCGACCGGGAACGACTCCGGACGGAGCGCGAGGCCGCGGAGGCGGACCTCGCCGTGCGCCGCCGAGAGGCCGCCACGCCGATACCCGAGCCCGATGCCGAACTCCAGGCAGCGGTGGCCGAGGCGGAGCGTGCGCTGGCTGAGGCCCTGGAGGAGATCGGCGCCCTGCGGGCGGCACGTCAGGCGCACGGCGACGAGCTGGCGACCCTCCGTCGGGCGGAAGCAGCACGGGTCGGTGAGCTCGAGCTCGCGCGCCGCCGGCTCGCCGAGGCCGAACGTCACTCGGGCGAGGAACGGGAGCGCGCGGCGGGTTCGGCCCAGGAACGCCTGGCCGCGGAGGCGGCCCATGCCGAGGCGGTCGCGCTCGCAGCGCGCGCCCGGAACGAGGAGCGGGCGGCCGTGGAGGCTCGCGAGGCGGCGCGGGCGGCCGCGGAACGGGCCGAGGGAGCCAGCCGGGCGTCGACGGAGCGTGCGACGGCCGCCGTCATGCAGGCGGCCGGTCTGCGCGGCAGCCTTGAGGCGTTGCGCGCGCGCGTCGCGGAGGAGGAGGCGCGCGGGATCGCGCGAGCCGCACGTCGGATCGGCGGCCGCCGCCTCGACGAGGAGCTCCAGGTCGAGCCCGCGTTCCGGTCCGCGGTCGAGTCGGCGCTCGGAGAGATGGCCCGGGCGTATCTCGTTCGACGTGATGCGGTCGCCCAGCTCCGGTCGGAGCGCGGGACGCTGGTCGTGGACGACTCGGACCGGCCGTCAGAACGGCCGGAGCCCGACTTCCGCGCTCGGCTGGCCGCCGCCGGGGGCGGGATCCTCGTCGACGCGATCCGGCACGATCCGGGTGGTGCGGCCCGCCGGATCCTCGCCCGAGCGGCATGGGTCCCCGACTTGGCCGACGTCGTCGAGCTCCAGGCGGCGCTGCCGGACGGCTGGATCGTCGTCAGCCGTGACGGCGGAGCGGTCGCCGGGCCCATCGCGATCGGTCTCGGCCGCGCCGAGGGTCCGCTCGAGCGACGGGCGCAGCTCGAGCGTCTGGAGACACAGCTGGCCGAGGCCGGCGCCGATGCGGCAGACCTGGAGCGCGCCGCCGCTGTGGCTGCGGGGGTCGCCACGGTGGCCCGGGAAGCGCTCGAGGCGGCTCGCCAGGCGGAGGCCGCGGTCGTCGCCGGTCGGCGGACCGTTGAGGACGCCGAACGCGCGAGCGGGCGAGCGGCCGAACGCCTTGCGCGCGAAGCCGCCTGGCATGCCGCGCTGACGGATCGTGCTGAGGCCGCATCGGCCCGGCTCCGTGAGGCCCTTGCGCAGCTGGAATCCGCTGCGGCGGAGCGGTCCCGGGTCGCCGACGCCGCCACTCGGGGTGGCGCCGACGACCCCTCGGCGCTGGCGTCGTGGGAGGCACGGGCAGCCGAGCTGCGAAGTCGCCGGGATCGCCTGGCTGGCGCGCTCCTCACGGCCGACGGCGCGCGGCGCGAGGCCGAGGCGATTGTCGCTCGGGCCGTGGCTGCGGCTGCCTACGACCAGGAACGGATCGCCCGGACCGAGTCGGACGAGCGCGCTTCGTCCGTCCGCGAGGCGGAGCTCGCAACCGAGCGCGAGCGGATCGCGGTCGACGCCGCCGCGGCGGCTGCACGAGAGGTCGCCGCCCGGGCTGCGCTCGAGGAACTCCGATCGGCGGATGCGGTCGATCGCGATCGGTCTGAGGCCGCCGAGGCCGCGGCGACGACGGCCCGCGACCGGCTCCGGGCCGCCGATGAGCATGTCCGCGCGGCCGAAGTGGCGGATCTCGAGATGCGCCTGGGTCTCGACGCGATCCGCGAGCAGGTCCTGGTCGAGCTCGCGGGGATCGGGGCGGTCGGCACCCGCGCCCTGCGCGCCGCGGCGAGCGACCTGCCCGACGACCTCGCGAGCGATGGCGCGCCGGAGCTCGGTCCCGAGGACGACCGGGCGGACGACATGGCGGACGGCCAGGACCTCGAAGCGATCCTGCCGTACGTCCTGCCCGCCTGGGAGACCGCGCCGCCGACGGTCGATCCGCCTCCGCCCGGGCGGCTGGCCACCCTTCGACGTCGCTTCCACGAGCTCGGTGCCGTCAACCCGCTGGCGGTCGAGGAATACGCCGAGCTGAAGGCTCGGCTCGAGTCGCTCGAGACGCAGGGCGCCGACCTGCGCAGTGCGATCGTCCGGACCCGGACCCTGATCGATGAGCTCACCTCGATGATCGGCGACCAGTTCCGGACGACGTTCCGCGCGCTCGAGGCTGCGTTCGACGCGCGGTTCAAGCAGCTGTTCGGGGGCGGCTTCGCTCGGCTCGACCTGACCGACCCGTCGGACCTCGCATCGACCGGCGTCGACATCGTCGCCCGCCCGCCGGGCAAGAAAGCGCAGGCCCTGGCGATGCTCTCCGGCGGCGAGCGGGCGCTGACCGCCGTCGCCCTGCTGTTCGCGATGCTCGAGGTCCGCCCGGTCCCGTTCTGCGTGCTCGACGAGGTCGATGCGGCGCTCGACGAGGCGAACGTCGGCCGGTTCTCGGACGCGCTCCGCAGCCTGGCGGCCACGACCCAGTTCATCGTGATCACCCACAACCGGGGGACGATCGAGGCCGCCGACGCCCTGTACGGGGTCACCGTCGGTGACGACTCCGTGAGCCGGGTGATCAGCCTCCGACTCGACGAGGCGACGGCGATCGCCGCCCGGGCGTCCGGAGACGGCGCCGACGCGCTCGATCCGGTCGCCAGCTAGGCCCACGGTGTTCTGGCGCAGGAAGCCGCGCGACGAGGCCGCGGATATCGATCGACCGGATCGCGAGGACGCCCCGACGTCGACCGATGGATCGGGCATCGTCGACGGTCCGTTCGTCGATCCGGACGCCGTCCCGGCAGGCTGGGAGCCGGACCCGGCCGACTTCGACGACGTCCCGGCCGCCGAGCCGCCACCTGCCGCGGTCTCGCCGGCCGGTGCGCCGCCCGAGCACGAGCCGCCACCCGTGGCGGAGCCGCCCGCTCTCGACCCGATCGAGACCCGTCCTGCGCCGCCGGCCCTGGTCACCGATCAGCCGCTCTGGGGGCCGGCGGTCGTGCCGACCCCTCCGGCGGCCGGCGAGCCCGACGAGACACCCGGCGACCTCGCCGCCGGTCTCGAGAAGAGCCGGACCGGGTTCATCGGCCGGCTGCGCGGGTTCCTGGTCGGCGGTCCGGCCGGACCGTCGTGGGATGACGTCGAGGAGACCCTCATCGCCGGCGATGTCGGAGCGAGCCTGGCGATGGACGTCGTCGAGCGCGCTCGAGCCCGTCACGACGCGACCACGTCCGAGGCGGCCGTTCGAGCCGAGCTTGCCGCCCTGCTCGTCCCGCGCGAGTCCGGGGAGTGGCGGCCTGCGCCCGCTGGACCGGGATCGCCCGCGGTCATCCTCGTGGTCGGCGTCAACGGCACCGGCAAGACGACGACGATCGGCAAGCTCGCCAGCCGGTACCACCACGAGGGCCGGTCGGTCCTCCTCGCAGCGGCCGACACGTTCCGTGCGGCGGCCAGCGAGCAGCTCGGGACGTGGGCGGCGCGATCCGGGTCGCAGATCGTCTCGCACGCACCCGGCGCCGATCCCGGGGCGGTGGTGTTCGATGCCCTGGATGCCGCGGTGGCACGCCATATCGATATCGTCATCGCCGACACGGCCGGCCGGCTCCACACCAAGGTCAACCTGATGGACGAGCTGTCGAAGATCCGCCGGATCGTCGACAAGCGGCTGCCGGGCGCCCGCCCGGAGACGCTGTTCGTGCTCGACGCGACGACCGGCCAGAACGGGCTGGCCCAGGCCGTGGCCTTCCACGCGGCCGTCGGCCTGACCGGTGTCGTCCTCACCAAGCTCGACTCGACCTCGAAAGGCGGGATCGTCTTCGCCATCGAGGACTCGCTCAAGGTCCCGGTCCGGTTCGTCGGGGTGGGCGAGAAGGTAGGCGATCTGCTGCCGTTCGACCCGGACGCCTTCGTCGCGGCGCTGTTCGCCTGACCTACTCGGTCAGCGGCAGGTCCTCGCCGGGCAGGAATGCCCCGACCGGAGCGGGTGGGACCGCCGTCAGACGGCGGATGGGGGAGAACCACAGGAAGCCGACGGCGACGACCCCGCCGAGGACCCCGACCGCCATCGCCGCGCGGAGTCCGAGCGTCTCGGCCACGATCCCGCCGATGATGGTCCCGCCCAGCTGGCACAGGTCCTCCGAGAACCGGATCGTCCCGTTGACCCGGCCGAGCATCCGGTCGTCGACGATCGACTGGCGGAGCGAGACCTCGAGGATCTCGTAGGCGCTGCCGCCGCTGTCGGCGACCAGCTGCTGGCCGATGAGGAACGCCGCACCGATGACGATCGCGCCCGACGGCGCCATCGGGATGAGGGCGTTGCCGACGGTGAACGCGATCATCGTCAGGAGCATCGCTCGGCCGAGTCCCAGCCGGCGGCCCGTCCGCTCGGCGATGAGCGCACCGACCAGGGCCCCGACGCCGCCCAGCCCGGCGATGATCCCGATCGCGGCCGGCCCGAGACCCACATCCTGGGTCGCGAACAGCAGGAACGATGTCCCGAAGACGCCCCACAGGACGTGCGCCGACGCCGTCGCTCCGGTGATCGCCCGCAGGATCGGCGAGCCGGCCACGACCTGCAGCCCGTCCCGGATCTCGTCGAGGACGGGTTCGCGCTCGGCCACGGCCGGGCGTGGCGGCTCGGGCCCGCGGATCGTACCGATGAGGATGGCCGAGGCGAGGAACGAGAGGGCGTCGACCGCGATGGCGATCGGTGCGCTGAACAGCTGGATGAGGAAGCCGCTGATCCCGAACGCCGAGAATTCGGCGATCGATGCGCTGGCGGTCAGGGCCGCGTTGGCCCGGACGAGCTGGTCGGGCTCGACGAGGGTGGGCAGGTAGGAGCGGTCCGCGACGTCGAAGAACGTGGTCAGGAGCGCCGCCAGGAAGGCGACGACGTAGACCTGCCCGATCGACAGCACGCCGAGCAACCCGGCGACCGGGATCGACCCGAGCAGGACCGCCCGTCCGAGATCCGCGGCGATCATGATCGGCCGGCGGCGCAGGCGGTCGACCCAGGCGCCGGCGAACAGGCCGACGATCAGCCCGGCGATGAGCTGGAGCGCACGCAGGATCGCGATCTCGAGCGGGCCGGCCCCGAGGACGAGGATCGCGGCGAACGGCAGGGCGGTCCGGGTCACGAACGAACCGAACAGCGACACGCTGCTCGCCCACCACAGGCGGACGAAGTCGCGATGACGCCAGATCGAATCCGTCGGTCGGGGTTCGGCGGTCATCGCGCCATCGTGCCCGGTCGGACGCCGCGGTGCTCGTCGACACCACTTCTGCGGTCGGGCCGCTGGGGGTCGGTGAGCACGATGCGCTACACTTCGGCTGCCTCGGCCCGCCAGAACCCGCGTGCCACCGGAACGGCCCGACCCGCCGTCCCGTCCGACCGAACGGAGTCACTCACCGGATGTTCGACACGCTCAGCGAGCGATTGCGCAAGACCCTCGGCAACCTCACCGGCCGCGGCCGGATCAGCGAGGCCGACGTCGACGCCGCGATGCGCGAGATCCGGCTCAGCCTGCTCGAGGCGGACGTCAACTTCAAGGTGGTCAAGGAGTTCATCGCCCGGGTCCGCGAGCGGGCCATCGGTGCCGAGATCCTGGCCAGCCTCACCGCCGGCCAGCAGGTGGTGGGGATCGTCCACGAGGAGCTGATCGCCCTGCTATCGGGCGGCGACCGGACGTTCCACCTACAGGGCAACCCCGCGGTCATCCTCGTCGCCGGGCTGCAGGGCTCGGGCAAGACGACCAGCTCGGCCAAGCTCGCCCGCCACGTGGTCAAGCTCGGGCGGCGGCCCCTGCTCGTCGCCGCCGATCCCTACCGGCCCAACGCGGCGGACCAGCTCGAGACCCTCGGCAAGAGCCTCGACATCCCGGTCTTCCGGGCTCCGGTCGGGACGTCGGTCGTCGACATCGCCCGCGACGGCGTCGAAGCGGCGCGAAGGCAGGTCCGCGACGTCGTCATCGTCGACACCGCCGGCCGGCTCACCATCGACGACGCGCTCATGGCCGAGATCGCCGCGGTCGCCGGGGCGGTCAAGCCGGTCGAGACGCTGCTGGTCGTCGACGCGATGACCGGCCAGGAGGCGGTCGCCGTCGCCGAGGCGTTCCACCGGACCATCCCGCTCAGCGGCCTGATCCTGACCAAGATCGACGGCGACGCCCGCGGTGGCGCGGCACTGTCGATCAGCGCTGTCACCGGACTGCCGGTCAAGTTCCTCGGGACCGGCGAGAAGACCGATGCGCTCGAGGTCTTCCACCCGGACCGGCTGGCCGGTCGGATCCTCGGGATGGGTGACGTGCTGACCCTCGTCGAGCGCGCCCAGGAGACGTTCGACCAGCAGCAGTCGGCCAACATGGAAGAGAAGCTCCGCAAGGGGAGCTTCACCCTCGACGACTTCCTCGACCAGCTCCAGCAGCTCCAGAAGATGGGCCCGCTCGGCCAGATCATGGGGATGCTGCCGGGGATGGGCGGGATGGCCAAGGAAGCTCAGGACGCGGTCGACCGTGGGGACCTGAGCCGGGTCGAGGCGATCATCCGCTCGATGACCCCGCGTGAGCGGCGGGATCCGAACGTCCTCAACGCGTCCCGACGTCGCCGCATCGCGGCCGGAGCCGGGACGGAGCTGACCGACGTGAATCGTCTGGTCAAGCAATTCGGCGAGATGCAGAAGCTGATGAAGCAGTTCTCGGGGACCGGCGGACGCCGGGCCGCCGCGAGCATGCTCGGACGCCGCTAGGCGATCAAGGGGGTAGATCCGATGAGTGACGACGTGGGCCAGACCGGCGGGAACGTGCCCGAGTGGAGGCCGGAAGCCATCGAGCCACCGATGCCCGGTCCGACGCCGGGGGCCGAGCCGACGCCCGACGTGACGGTGGCGGGACCCATCATCGAGCCGACGCCCGCCTTGGCAGCGCCGGCAGCACCGGTCATCGAGCCGGGTCCCGCAGCGGCGTTCGAGCCGGCGGTCGCGACCGTCGCGGTCACGGCGCCGGTCGAGGTCCGGCAGGGCCCGCGACCCTCTCGGGCCCGCTGGGTGGTCGCCGGGGTCATCGCCCTGGTGATCGTGGCCCTGTCCGCGACCGGCCTGTTCGCGCTCGCCGGGGCATCCGGCAGCTCGCAGGTGGCGGCCTGGGCGCCGACCGACTCCATCGTCTACACCGAGATCCGCGGGGATCTGCCCGGGGATCAGCGTCAGAACCTGGGCAGCTTCCTCGCCCACTTCCCGGGCTTCGCCGACCAGTCGAGTCTCGACGCGAAGCTCGACGAGGCATTCGACCGGATCGTCGGCAAGGCGAGCAACGACAAGCACGACTGGACCAAGGAGATCAAGCCCTGGTTCGGCGGGCAGGTCGGACTGTCCGTGTCGAACCTCCCATCCTCGGCCGCGAAGGCCAAGGACACCCACGTCCTGGTCGTGGCCAGCCAGAAGGACCCGGCCGCGGCGATCGCCTGGACCAAGTCGATCGCGTCGGGCACTCCGAAGGATGAGTCGTACAAGAGCGCCACCTTGACCGTGTTCGACACGAGCAACGGCGTCGCCGCGGCCGCCACCGCCACGGGGGGCGTCCTGCTCATCGGCGACGAGGCCTCGGTCAAGTCGGCCGTCGACCGTGGCGGCAAGGACGGCCTGACGACCGTCGCGAACTTCACGACGGCGATGTCGTCGCTGAGCGGCGACCAGCTCAGCCGGACCTATATCGACATGCGCGCCTACTTCGCGGCTCTCAAGGACATGGCCGGTTCGCTCGGCGACGGCCCCGCCGTCGACGCAGCCCTCCTGGCCAAGCTCCCGGACTGGTTCGCGAGCGGGACCCGGGTCGAGAGCGACGCCATCTCCGGCGAGCTCGTCGCGCCCATCCCGAGCGGGGCGCCGAAGGTCGTCGACAAGCCGAGCGAGATCGCCAAGCATGTCCCGGCCACCACGCTGGCCCTGCTCGAAGCCCACGACGTCGGGACGACGCTGCAGACGGGCCTGGCCGAGGCCAAGAAGCAGACCGCCTACGCGGACTCGATCGCCAAGATCGAGCAGGCCGCGGCGTTGCTCGGCGGGCTCGACAACACGATCGGCTGGATCGGCGATGCCGGCATCGTCGTGACCTCCGACGGGAAGACGCCCGGCGGCGGGCTGATCATCGTGCCGACCGACACGAAGAAGGCCGACCAGTTCATCACCCAGATCAAGAATTTGCTGGCCCTCGCCGGTGGGTCGTCGGGGGCGACCGTCAAGGAGGAGCCGTACGGTTCCGGGACGATCACGACCGTCGACTTCGGCGATATCAACAAGCTCATGGGCGGCTCGCTGTCGGCCGCGGGCTCACCGCTCACCGGGAACGCCGAGCTGTCCTTCACCAACCAGGGCGGCGTGGTGATCGTCGGTGTCGGTCCGGCCTGGGTGAAGTCGATCGTCGATGTCAAGCCCGGTTCGTCGCTGGCGGATCAGGCCCGCTACAAGGACGCGATGGCCCGGGTCGGCGCGAGCAACGCCTCGAGCCTGTTCCTCGACATCGCGGCCACCCGCGCGCTCGCCGAGCCGCTCATCGCGCAGCAGCCCGGCTCGAACTACGCGACCGATGTCAAGCCGTACGTCGCACCGTTCGACGTCCTGGCGGGGGCGACCTCGACCAAGGGCGACAACGGCATCATCACGTACGTGTTGACCGTCACCAAGCCCCAGTAGCCCGAACATCGGGCCAGCACCGAGGAGGAGATCCGGCACATGGCAGTACGCATCCGTCTCACGCGGGTAGGCGCGACGAAGCAGCCGACCTATCGGGTCGTCGTCGCGGACGCCCGCAATGCCCGTGACGGGCGGTCGATCGAGACGATCGGCCACTACAACCCGCGGACCGAACCGGTCGAGATCGTGATCGACGCCGACAAGGCGAAGAAGTGGCTCGCCCAGGGGGCGCAGCCGTCGGACACGGTCGCCCGACTGTTCCGGTCCACGGGCATCCTGCCCGCCGCCAAGTAGGGGTCGAACGATGCCTGCCAAGGAACTGGTCGAGTACGTCGCGAAGTCGCTGGTCGACGACCCCGAGGCGGTCCACGTCGAGGAGACGCGGGACCGCGACGGGATCGTCCTCGAGCTCCACGTCGCCGAGGACGACATGGGCAAGGTGATCGGGCGGAACGGCAGTGTCGCCAAGGCGCTCCGGACGCTGCTCAAGGTGACCTCCGCCCGCGAGGGCGAGCCGGTCTCGCTGGAGATCGTCTGACCATCGCCGACCGCCTCGTGGTCGGCCTCGTTCGAGGCGTCCACGGACTCAACGGCGCCCTCCGGGTCGAGATCCTGACCGACCGGCCCGAGGCTCGGTTCGCCCGCGGTGCGGTGCTCTTTCGCGAGGGCACCGAGGCGCCGCTGACGGTCCACGAAGCCGTCCCGGTCGAGGACGGTCCCGGCTGGCGGGTCCGGTTCCGGGAGATCGCCGACCGGACTGCGGCGGATACCCTGCGCGGGGCGTACCTGGAGAGTCAGGTGCCTCCCGCGGAGGCGCCGGCCCGCGGCGCCGCCTACTGGCACGAGGTGATCGGCACGCCGGTCGTCGGCCTCGACGGCGAGGTCCTCGGCTCCGTGGTCGACATCTACCGTGTCGCCGACAACGACGTCTACGTCGTGCGCGGCGGGCCGCGCGGCGAGTTCGACGTGCCCGCCGTGCGCGATTTCGTCCGGATCTTCGCGCCCCGCCGCGGCGAGATCGTGGTCGACGCGGTCGCCCTCGACCTGGGGCCGCCGCGTCCCCCCAAGCCGCCGCGTCCGCCCCGGGCGCGGAAGGGCGACAAGCGGGGAGCGCGACCGGACCCCACGGGGTCACCTTCGTCCGACGGGCCACCGGCCGCCGAGCCTCCTGTCGATGCCGAGCTCGCCGCCGACCCGGTCGCGGGATCGCCGGCGGCTTCCGAGGGCTGAGAATCCGTGACGATGCTCGAGATCGACGTCCTGAGCCTATTCCCGGCGATGCTCCAGGGGCCGCTGGCGGACAGCATCCCCGGGCGGATCCAGGAGCGAGGCCTCGCAGCCGTCCGGGTCCACGACCTACGTGCCTGGGGGATCGGCCGCCATCGATCGGTCGACGACCAGCCGTACGGCGGGGGAGCCGGGATGGTCATCCGACCGGAGCCGGTGGCGGACGCACTGGCGACGCTGCGTCGGCCCGATTCGACGGTGGTCCTGCTCGACCCCGGCGGCGAGCCCTTCCGCCAGGCGCGGGCGCTGGAATTGGCCGAACGGTCCCATCTCATCTTCATCTGCCCGCGCTATGAAGGGGTCGACGAGCGCATCCGTGCGATGGCCGACCTCGAGCTGTCGATCGGCGACTACGTGCTGACCGGCGGCGAGCTGCCGGCGCTGGTGGTCATCGACGCCGTCCTTCGCCTGCTGCCCGGCGCGATCGATGCCGAGTCGACGATCGAGGAGTCGTTCGCCGACGGCCTCCTCGAGTACCCGCAGTACACCCGACCCGCCGAATTCGACGGGGTCCGGATCCCGGCGGTGCTGACCAGCGGCGACCACGCGGCGGTCCACCGCTGGCGGCGCCGCGAGGCGCTCCGGCGGACGCTCGAGCGGCGGCCGGACCTCCTCGTCGAGCGGCCGATGACCGTGCTGGAACGGACGCTGCTCGACGAGATCCGGGCCGAGTCGGAGGATGCCGGCGACCGCTGACGGCCGCTCGCCCGGCCGGCCTCGGTGAGGCCCCGTGCTATACTCCGCCGTCGGTCGTCCATGACGACCCGTTCCCGAACGCCCATCCCGCAGCCCGCGCTGCCCGACGAGAAGCAGGAACCATCCGTGAACGTACTCGACGAGATCGTCAAGGACCAGATCCGCACCGACCTGCCCGAGCTCGCCTCGGGCGATACGGTCAAGGTCTCGGCCAAGGTCGTGGAAGGCACCCGCGAGCGGATCCAGGTGTTCGAGGGCACGGTCATGCGACTTCGCGGCGGCGGCATCACCCGGACGATCACCGTCCGGCGGATCGCCAGCGGGGTCGGCGTCGAGCGGACCTTCAAGGTCAACAGCCCGCGGATCG
>JADGQI010000053.1 GCA_017881905.1 Chloroflexota bacterium | reverse complement strand
GTTCCGTCGTCGCCGAAGCGACGGTCGAAGGTGACAGGCATCGGTCCGAACGCGTAGGGCTGGGCGCGCTCGTCTGGCGCGTCGGTGAGCCGATGATACCGCGCCCGGCTCAGACCCCGTCGACGATGAGCAGGTCGAGCGGCGCCCGGTTCAAGACGATCGGCCCATCCGGACCGCAGACGACGATATCCTCGAGGCGAGCTCCATATCGACCTTCGAGATAGATCCCCGGCTCCACGCTGAAGGCCATCCCTGGCTGGAGCGGGTCCCGGTTGCCGGCGACGAGGTACGGATCCTCGTGGCCCTCGAGGCCGATGCCGTGCCCGGTCCGGTGCATGAACCGCTCACCGTAGCCCTCGGCGTCGATGATCGAGCGGGCGGTCGCATCGATCGCCTCGCATGCGATCCCGGGCCGGACCGCCGCCGTCGCCCGAGCCTGCGCTGTCCGAAGGACGCCGAACAAGTGGAGGAACGCCTCGTCGGGACCCTTCGCTGGGTCGCCGCCGGTCACCCACACCATCCGGGTGATGTCGCTGCCGTACCCGCCGAGGCTGCCACCGATGTCTAGGACGATCGGCTCGCCCGGCTGGATCACCCGTCCCGAAGCCTCGTGGTGGGGCGATGCGCTGTTCGGACCGGAGCCGACGATCGAGAACTCGGCAAGCTCGTGGCCCTCGGCCAGGAGTCGTTCCCGGACCTCGCGAGCGACGTCGGCCTCGGTCCTCCCGACGAGCCGCCCCGACGCGATCCGGGCGACGACCCGGTCGGCCGCCGCGGCCGCCAGACGGAGGAGCTCGATCTCGTCGGCATCCTTGATCGAGCGGAGTCGTCCGAGCACGGGGCCGGCGCTCTCGAGCCGGGCCGACGGGATCCGGTCGATCAGGCGGAGGACGTGCATCGCCCATAGGCGGTCGCTGACCGCCAGGCGATCGATCGATCCGACCGACCGGTCGAGCGCTCGCGCCAGCAGCTCGGCGACGAGCGCGATCGCGTCGTCGGTCTCCTCCCACCCGGCCAGCTCGACGAAGCCGCCTCGGGCGGCCGGGCAGCCTCGGGCCGGGGTCAGCTCGAGCCGCGGCGCGATCAGCGTGGCCGGGCCGGCGGTGGGGACGACGAGCATGGTCAGACGCTCGAGCGGCATCGCCCGGTAGCCGGTCAGGTACTCGAGATCGGGACCGACTCCGACGAGCAGGGCGTCGAACCCGGCCCGGCCGGCCGCGGCACGCGCTCGTTCGATCCGCTCCCCGAACCGGGCGGGCGGGATGGTCGGACGTTCCGGCGCCTCGCTCACCTGGCGGTTCCTGCGGCGTCGGGTGACGGCTCGGACGCGGGTTCAGGCAGCCGTAGCCAGGCCGCCACCGTGCGCGGGCCGTCGTCGAACAGCTTGCTGTACGCGTAAACGCGCCCGGCTCCCGCGGCGATCGCGCGCTTCCGGGCGGCGTGGTCCGCGTGCGGGCCGACCGCGACGACCGGGACGCCCGCGGCTGTCGCGAGGGCGACTGCCGCGATCGGATCGGAGCGCCGGAACGACAGATCGATGAGCGCGGCGTCCGCCCCTCGAAGCGCTTCGACGAACCGGTCCACGGTCGAGTTCACGTTCGGCGTGGCGCCGGCGGCCCGGGCGATCGATGCCAGGCGCGTGCCCCAGATGAGGTCGTCGGCCAGGATCGTGAGTCCCGGCGGCCGACCCTCGGTCACCCGATGACCTCGAGGAGATGCCCGAACAGGTTGCGCGCCTGGACCAGCCCGACAAGCCGCCCGTCCTCGACGATCGGGATGTGGCGGAACCCGCCGACCGCCATCTTGTGCAACGCGACCGCGGTGGTGTCGTCATGACGGAGGACGACCGGATCCGGGGTCATCAGCGCGTCGACCACCATCCCTTCGATCGACCGCAGGCTCAGCTTCACGATCGCATCCTGGTAGGTCACGATCCCGCGCACCCGGTCGCCGTCGACGACGAGCAGGCACTCGAGCCCGTCGTCCTTCATCCGGGCGATGGCCGCCCGAGCACTCGTCCCGGCGACGACCGTCGGCGGGATCTCGATGCCGAGGGCGTCCAGGTGCTCGCCGAGGAGGCGGCCGTGGAAGTCGACGGCGTCCTGGGGCACGTCGAGCGTGCGCAGATCCGCGCCGCACTCCTCGCAGGAGTCCTCACCCGGGTAGTTGCCGTGGCCGCAGGACGGACACCGGATCACGCCGTCACCTCCCAGGTCTCGCCCCCATCGAGCAGGGTCCGGAGATCGCCGACGCCGCGCTTCGCGACGGCCTCCTCGAGCTGGGCGCTGAGCAGCTCGTCGTGGGTCGGTCGCTTGACATCCAGGATCACGCCCACGGGGACGGGGAACTCGGGCCAGTAGATCCGACTCAGCATGTAGGCGATCAGCGGGTCGCTCTCATCGTGGACGAGCAGGTCCGCCTCGGTCACGCCGTCGACGCCGAGCGTGACGATCTCCGGCTGGTGCCCGGCCAGCCGGATCCCGCGGTCCCGGTCCTTGCCGAAGATCATCGGCCGACCGTGCTCGAGGATCAGCATCCGGTCCTCGCGGACCTCGCGGTCGGTGAAGTCGCGATGCGCGCCGTCGTTGAAGATGTTGCAGTTCTGGAGGACCTCCAGGAAGACCGAGCCCTTGTGCCGGCCGACCCGGTCGAGCGTGGCCTGGAGGTGCTCGGTGTGGGTGTCGACCGATCGGGCGATCAGGCTGGCCTCCGCGGCCAGCGCGATCGTCAGCGGGCTGATCGGGTTGTCGACCGTGCCGGCAGGCGTGGACTTGGTGACCTTCCCGAACTCGGAGGTCGGCGACGCCTGGCCCTTGGTCAAGCCGTAGATCCGGTTGTTGAACATGACGACCTTGATGTCGACGTTCCGGCGCATCGAGTGGAGCAGATGGTTGCCGCCGATCGACAGGGCGTCGCCGTCACCGGTGATGACCCAGACCATGAGGTCGGGGCGGGCCGCTTTGAGGCCGGTGGCCAGGGTGGTGGCGCGCCCGTGGATGCTGTGGAACCCGTAGGTGTTCATGTAGTACGGGAGCCGGCCCGAGCAGCCGATCCCGCTGATGAAGACGATGTTCTCCTTGGCGTAGCCGAAGTCGGGCATCACCTTCTGAGTCTGGGCCAGGATCGAGTAGTCCCCGCAGCCGGGGCACCAGCGGACCTCCTGGTCGGACACGAAGTCCTTGCGGGTGAGGGGCACGGCGGCCTGGAGCTGCTGCAGGACGCGATCGTTCTCGGGGCTCAGGGGCGCATCGCCGCCCAGGGTCGGTTCGGTCATCGTGGAGCCTCCGGGTCGTCCAGCAGGCGGATGGCCTCCTCCTCGATCTCGGCGATCCGGAACGGCTTGCCCCGGACCCGGTCGTAGCCGACCGCATCGATCAGGTAGCGCGCCCGGATGAGGAGCAGCAGCTGGCCCAGGTTGACCTCGGGGATGAGCACCCGACGGTAGCTCCGGACCACGTCGCCCGTGTTGCGCGGGAACGGGTTGAGGTGGCGGAGGTGCGCGTGGGCCACGCTCCGGCCCTGCGCCTGGAGCCGTTCGACGGCGCTGCGGATGGCGCCGTACGTCGACCCCCACCCGAGGATGAGCAGGTCGCCGCGGTCCGGCCCGTAGACCTCCAGCTCCGCGATGTCGTTCGCGATCCGGGCGATCTTCTCTACCCGCAGGAGCTGCATCCGATGGTGATTGTCCGGGTCGTAGCTGACGTTGCCGGTCACGTCGGCCTTCTCGAGTCCGCCGATCCGGTGCTCGAGGCCGGGCGTCCCCGGCACCGCCCACGGGCGGGCCAGCGTGACCGGGTCCCGCGAGTACGGCTGGAACCCGGCC
This sequence comes from Chloroflexota bacterium, assembly GCA_017881905.1. Classification (GTDB taxonomy): domain Bacteria; phylum Chloroflexota; class Limnocylindria; order Limnocylindrales; family CSP1-4; genus Chersky-267. The sequence continues at coordinate 27,387 of JADGQI010000053.1, read as the reverse complement.
CGATCGGTCCGGTTCGGGACGGAGATGTCGGGCAGATCGTCGACGCTCGGGATGGCCCACGGCTCCGAGCCGGTCGCGAGGAACGCGTCCGACAGGTAGACCACGGGGGTCATCGAGCGGAGCGCGATCCGGACCGCCTCGAACGCCATGTCGAAGCAGTCACCGGGGGTCGCCGGTGCCACGACCGCGATCGGCGAGTCGCCGTTCCGCCCGAACATCACCTGGAGCAGGTCCGATTGCTCGTTCTTGGTCGGCATCCCCGTCGAGGGACCGGCCCGCTGCACATCGATCACGATGAGCGGGAGCTCGACCATCACCGCCAGGTTCATCGCCTCGCTCTTCAGGGCGATCCCCGGTCCTGACGTTCCGGTCATCCCGAGGGCGCCGCCGTAGCTCGCCCCGATGGCCGATCCGATCGCCGCGATCTCGTCCTCGGCCTGGAACGTCGTGACCCCGAAGTCCTTGTAGCCCGACAGCTGATGGAGGATGTCGCTGGCCGGCGTGATCGGGTACGAGCCGTAGAACAGCGGGCGGGACGCCTTTCGGGAGGCGACCACGAACCCGAGGGCGGTCGCCTCGTTCCCGGTGATGTTCCGGTACCGGCCAGGCGGGAGGTGCGCCGGGGCGACCCGGTAGTGGGTGTGGAAGATCTCGGTCGTCTCGCCGAACGCATAGCCGGCCTTGAGGGCCCGGGCGTTCGCCTCGGCGATCACCGGGCGCTTGCCGAACTTCTGGTCGATCCACTGGAGGGTCGGCTCCATGCTCCGCTCGTAGAGCCAGAACATGATCCCGAGGGCGAAGAAGTTCTTGGTCAGGTCGATCTGTTTGTTGGTCATGTCCAGGCCAGTCAGGGCCCGGGTGTTCAGGGCCGAGATCGGGATCTCGAACACGGTGAACGGCTTGAGCGAGCCGTCGGTCAACGGGTTGGTCCCGTAGCCCACCTTCTGGAGGTTCGGGCCCGTGAACGCATCGGTGTTGACGATGAGCGCGCCACCTGGCGGGAGGTCGCCGATGTTGGCCTTGAGGGCGGCCGGGTTCATCGCGACGAGGACGTCGGGTTCGTCGCCGGGGGTGTGGATGTCCGAGCTCGAGAAGCTGATCTGGAAGCCCGACACGCCGGGCAACGAGCCGGCCGGCGCCCGGATCTCGGCCGGGAAGTCGGGCAGCGTGCTGATGTCGTTCCCGAAGACGGCCGCGGTCCGCGTGAACTGGGTGCCCGTGACCTGCATCCCGTCGCCGGAATCTCCGGCGAAACGGATCGTGACCCGTTCGAGCTCCTGGGTCGGGACGTCGCGTTCCTTGGTCGGGGTCGTCACGCGCCCTCGGTCTCCTTCATCCGCTGGTGAGGTCGCGGCGGCAGGTTGAGCAGCTCCTCCGGGAACGCCTCGGCGAGGTACTTGAGCAGGTCCTGCTGGCGGACGATCCCGACGACCCGACCCTCATCGTCGACAAGGGGGACGTTCCGGAAGCGACCATCGGCGAACAGGGCGATCGCCTCGTGGACGGTCTGCTCGAGGCGCAGCGTGCGAGGCGTCCGGTTCATCAGGGTCTCGACCGGCGCATCCAGGTCGATCTCGCCACCGACGATCACCTTGAAGATGTCACGCTCCGTCAGCACGCCGCGGAGGACCCCGTCGGGAGTGGTGACGACGACCGAGTCGCCGATCCCGGACCCCTCGACCAGGCTCAAGCAGCGCCCGAGCGAGGTGCCCTCGAACACGGTCAGCGGGTCGCGTCGATTGACGACCCGGAGCGTCTCGCGAGCGAGGGAAGGGACGCGCGCGGAGACGGCGCGTTCGGTGAGCTCAGCCACGCCTCGAAGTGTAGTCCGTTCCCGCCGCGATGCGGCCCGACGGGCAGGCGCCGCGACCGCGGCGGGAAGGCGTTCGGCCCTGCTAGGCTCGGGCCGTGGATCGCCAGCGGCTGGTCGGGATCGGGCTCGTGCTCGTCTCGGCGGCCTCCTTCGGGTCGGGCGCCCTGTTCGCCAAGCCCGTCTACGGTGCCGGCGTCGACTGGCTGACCCTGTTGTCGTGGCGGTTCCTGATCGGGGCCGGCCTCGCCTGGGCCTGGCTGCTCGTCTCTCGTGAGCGACGGGCCGGCCTGTGGCGCCTGTCGCGTCGGCGGGTGGCGATCGCGTTCGGGCTGGGCATCATCTACCTCGGCAACTCGAGCACCTACTACGCCGCCCTGGAAACGGTGTCCGCGTCCCTCGCCGCCGTCATCGTCTACATCTACCCCGCGGTCGTCGCGGTCCTATCGATCCGCGTCGGGCACCGCCTCGTCGGTCGGCGCCCGTGGGTCGCCCTGGCGATGACCCTGGCCGGCGTGGCGCTCGCGCTCGGGGGCATCCCGGCCGGCGAGGTCCCGCCGCTCCTCGGCCTGGTCGAGATCGTCGCCTCGCCGCTGATCTACTCGGTCTGGATCGTCCTGTCGGCCCGCTTCGCCGGCGAGCGCACGGATCGGATCGGGATCGAGGCCGATGACGGCGCCTCCACGACCGTGGCGACGGCGCTGATGATGACCTCGACCGCGATCGGGATGTGGACGCTCGCGATCGTCTTCGGACGACCGGTCATGCCGGCCCAGATCCCCGCTGCCGCCTGGCCCGGGATGATCGCCATCGGCTTCGTCTGCACGTTCCTGGCCATCCAGACGTTCTACGCGGGCACCCGTCGGGTCGGGGCAGCCCAGGCGTCGTTGATCTCGACCTTCGAACCGGTCTGGACGATCACCCTCGCGTCACTCCTGTTCGGCGAGACCCTCGGACCGATCCAGCTGGTCGGGGGTGCCCTCGTCATCGCCGGCGTCGTGCTCGCCCAGACATCGTCCGGACCCGTCCCCGCGAGCGTGACCCTGCGGGTCGCCGACGAGTAGGCGGGCCCGACCGAGCGACCTATCATCGGTGCATGTCCCATCCGCTCTGGCCGCTCTACGACCTGCGCCTGCGGACCGACCGGCTCGACCTCCACCTGCCCGACGAGGACGAGACCGCGCGCCTGTGCGCCGTCGCGATGGCGGGGATCCATCCGGTCGACGAGATGCCGTTCGCCTACCCCTGGACGCGCAAGGAGAGCCCGCGCTTCGAGCGCGAGTTCTTCCAGTTCTACCTGAAGTCCAGGGCCGACTGGCGGCCCGACCGGTGGAGCCTGATCCTGGGCGTCTTCCTTGACACGGAGGCGATCGGTGTCCAGGAGCTCGCCGCGACCGACTTCGCGTCGCTGCGGACGGTGAATACGGGGTCCTGGCTCGGGCAGGCGCACCAGCGGCGAGGGATCGGCAAGGAGATGCGCGGCGCCGTCCTGGCGCTGGCGTTCGACGGCCTAGGCGCCGACGCCGCCGAGACCGAGGCGTTCTTCGACAATCCAGCCTCGGCCGGGGTCAGCCGGGCGCTCGGCTACAGCTCGAACGGGATCGGCCGGCTGGCCCCCGACGGCGTCCCTCGCGAGACCGAGCGGTTCCGGATGACGAGCGAGGTGTGGCGGGCTCGGCCGAGGCCGCGTGTCTCGATCGACGGGCTGGAGGCCGGACTCGAGCTGTTCGGCGTCACGCGACCGGGCTGACCGTCGCTCGGCGATCGAGCTCGCGCTGCATCCCCGCCAGAGCGCGCTTGCCGATCCCGTCGAACGCTCGCCCGAGGAACGGCTGAGCCAGGCGCAGGATGCCACCGAGACGCAGGTCGGCCTCGTAGTCGATCCGCGTGCCGCCGGTGGGCGTCGAGGCGAAGTCGATGCGGTCGACGGCTGAGATCCGCGACCCCACGCCACGGAGGACGATCCGTCGCCCACGCTCGAGCTCGGCGACCGTGTAGGTCATCGGCAGGCTCCGTCCGTTGAAGGTGACGTCAAGCCGGTAGCGGGCTCCGACCGCGACCGGCCCGTCGTCCACCCGCACGGACGAGGCGACGCCCGGGTCCCACTCTTGGGCGTTGGCGAAGTCGGCCACGTAGTCGAAGGCCGGACCGATCGACAGCGGTGTCTCGATCGTCTGGTGCAGGACGGTCATCGGGTTCCTCCGTTCAGGTCCATCATGAGTGCATCCACCGGTTCGCAGCGGAGGCCGATCCGGACGGGTGGACCTCACGAAGGAGTGATCGATGGATCCGCGCGCGCTCGCCGACGACGTCCTGGAGATGCTCGTGCTGCCGAGCTTCAGCCGGATCGGCTACGACCTGCGCCGCCGGATGTTCGACTGGGAGCGACTCGACCGGGTCTCGCTCGCCGGGCGGACGGTGCTCGTGACGGGTCCGACGTCTGGGCTCGGGCGGACCGCCGTCAGCGAGCTCGCGGCGATGGGCGCACGGGTCCTCCTGGTCGGTCGGGACCCGGACAAGCTCGAGCGCACGAAGACCGAGCTGATCGCCTGGTCCGGCAACGCGGAGGTCGCCTGCTACGTCGTCGATCTCGGTTCGCTGGCGTCCGTCCGCGCCGGTGCCGCGACGATCCTCGATAGCGAGACCCGCCTCGATGTCCTGGTCGACAACGCCGGGGCGATGTTCATGGACCGGCGGGTCTCCATCGACGGCTTCGAGCTGAGCTTCGCCACGATGGTCGTCGGGCCCTTCGTCCTGACCTCACGGCTTCTGCCCTTGCTCCGGGCCGGCGCGAGCGCCGCGCCGCCGAGCCGGATCGTGGCGGTGACCAGCGGCGGCCAATACACCCAGCGGCTCCACCTCGACGACCTTCAGTACGTCGAGGGCGAGTACAACGGCCCGTTCGCCTATGCCCGCGCGAAGCGAGCCCAGGTCGCACTGATGCGTGAATGGGCGCGCCGGCTCCGACCGGCCGGCATCGTCGCCAACGCGATGCACCCGGGATGGGCGGACACGCCCGGGCTCGCGGCTTCGCTTCCGGGATTCCGGGAGGCACTCGGACCCTACGCCCGGACGGCGGAGGAGGGCACGGACACGATCATCTGGCTGGCCGCCGCCGAGGATGCAGGCCGGATGACCGGCGGGTTGTATCTCGATCGCCGCCGCCGCCCGTTCGACCGGATCCCGCAGACGCGGTCCTCGGCCGCGGCACGCCGAGAGCTGTGGGATCTCGTCGCGGCGCTCTCCGGCGAGTCGCCCGACCTCGACTGACCGGTCCGGGTCGCGGCCTCGGCCGCGCCGAGCGGACGAAGATCGAACCGTTGACACCCGTGGAGCACTCTTCAGGGTGACGCGCCGTTCCGGGCGCGTCCGGGATGGGGAGTGGAACGTGCTCCGTGCACTCGTTGATCGAGCAAAGCAGGGCGACGAGGAGGCCTTCGGCGCCCTGGCTCGCACGGTCGGCGACCGTTGCATGGCGATCGCGTATCGGATCCTTCGCGACGCCGACCTGGCCGAGGACGCCGTGCAGACGGCGCTGGTCTCGGCCTGGAGGGAGCTCCCGACCTTGCGCGATCCCGACCGGTTCGAGCCCTGGCTCCACCGGATGCTCGTCCACGCCTGCTACGCCGAGGCCCGGCGCAGCCGACGCTGGGCGACCAACGTTCGCGTGCTCCCGCTCGACGGGGCGGTGGCCGCGGACGACGTCCTGACCGTCAACGATCGCGACCAGCTCGATCGGGGCCTTCGCCGGCTCCCGGTCGACCAGCGGGCCGTGCTCGTCTTCCACCACTACGTCGGTCTCACGCTGCCCGAGGTCGCTGATCGACTCGGCATCCCCGTCGGGACCGCGAAGTCCCGGCTCCACTACGCCTCGGCGGCGCTGCGCTCGGTCCTCGAGGCCGACGCACGAACGCCGTCCCTTTCCCAGGAGCGACCCGCATGACCGAACCGCGCGAGCCCGATCGCCTCATCCGAGCCGTGCTCGAGGACGGGCCGAGCGTTCTCCCGGATCGGGTGCTGGATGCCGTCCTGGGCGAGGTCCATCGAACACGACAGTGGGCCGCTCTCGGCCCGTGGAGGATCCTGCCCATGTCACGCACCGCACTCGCGGCCGCGGCGGTGATCGCCGTGGTCCTCGTCGGCGGGCTCGTGCTCGTCAGCCGGGGCCAGAGCGCCCCGGCCGTCGGCACCGTGGCGACCGCGTCGCCGTCCGCCTCGATGTCGGCCCCAGCGTCACCAACCCCATCCCCGATCGCGTCGGCGTCGATGCCGATCGGCGTCCAGGCTCCCGGAGCCATCGCCTTCGGCCGGTTCGACTCCGGCACGAACACGAGCACGCTGCTGTCTGTCTCGCCCGACGGGAAGCGCCAGGCTTCGCTAACGTCATCCGACGCCTGCTGCCTGGCGATGTCGCCGGATGGCCGTTTCTTCGCCTATGCCAAGGACGTCGGCGGCCGCCTCGCACCGGGTTTCGCGAGTCTCGATCGCAGCTTCAACGAGTGGCCGTGGTCGTGGGCGGGCGCCGGGGATAGGGAAGGAAACATCGATTCCGCCCGACTGAACCTGGCGCCCGGTGCGGTCTCGAGTGTGGCGGGGCATGGCACCGACGTGGCATTCGAGGGCTGGGACGACCAGCAGCCGGGCCGAACCGGGGTCTACGTCTCGTTCGACAACGGCGGCGGGGCGGTGACCGGCGAGCTCAAGAGGCTGACCACCAACCCCGGAACCCTCCACGACATCCCGATCGGGTTCTCGCCCGACGGCTCCAGGCTCCTGTTCATCCGCGATCGGGATCCGAGTGATGCGATCAATGGGGACCTCTACGTGATCGCCACCGATGGGTCAGGCCTCCACAAGCTCAACCCGACGTCGACGCGGGTCGCGGTGAGCGACGCCTTCGGTCCGGGCGCGAGCTGGTCTCCGGACGGCGCGCAAGTGGCCTTCGCGGGGTTCGATACGGCCAAGACGGACGGGACGTCCTCCGTCTACGTCGTGGATGCGGCCGGTGGGACGGCGAAGGCGATCGCCGGGCCCGGCTCATGGTCGACCAGCGCCCGATGGTCGCCGGATGGCACTTGGATCGCGTTCGACTTCGGACCGGTCGCCCACGACGTCTACCTCGTCCACCCGGACGGCACCGGCCTCAGGAACGTCACCGCGTCGTTCGATGTCGGGGTCTGCTGCAGCCGGTGGTCACCGGACGGACGCTGGCTGGTCGTCCAGGGCAGCCTGACGAACCGCGACGACCAGAGCGACCTGTTCATCGTCAGCACCGTCGACTCGACCTACGCCCGACTCACCCAGGAGCCCGGCGCCTACCGCCAATGGGTCGACTGGGTCGACGCCCCGTTGCCCGCATCGGCGGCGCCGAGCCCCTGACCGTCCCTCGGGTCCCACCCGGTACGCCCAGGACCCTGTTCGCGAACGACCCGGCTGCCCGCCGGGTCCTTCGATTCTTGAACGGACGGCGTGCCCTCACACTCTTGGATGAGTGGAACCCGCTCATGGTGAGCGGGACACGAGGGGAACGCGGGTGGACCTGGACCTCGTCGAGGCGGCACGGAACGGTGACCGGGAGGCGTTCGCCATCCTGGCCCGGACGCGTGGCGATCGGCTGTTCGGGATCGCCCAGCGGATCCTCCGCGACATCGACCGGGCCGAGGACGCCGTTCAGCAGACGCTGGTGATCGCCTGGCGCGAGCTCCCCCGGCTCCGCGATCCGGACCGGTTCGATGCGTGGATCACCCGCCTCCTCGTCCACAGCTGCTACGCGGAGGCGAAGCGGGTCCGCCGCCACGCCGCCAACATCCGGGTGCTGCCGGCCGACGGGCCGACCGCGCCCGACGAGATGCACTCGATCCTCGATCGTGACCAGCTCGACCGCGGATTCCGGCGTCTGCCGCCGGACCAGCGTGCCGTGCTGGTCATGCGCCATTACCTCGGGCTGGAGCCCGGCGAGATCGCCGAGTACCTCGGCATCCCGGAGGGCACCGCTCGCTCCCGACTCCACTACGCCCACCGCGCGATGCGGGCCGTCCTCGAGGCGGACCTGCGTCCGACGGCGGCCGGAGGACGCGCGTCATGACCCGACCCATCGACATCGAGCGCGAGCTCGACCACTGGTTCTCCGACGGCCCGGACGTGGTCTCCGACCGGGTCATCGATGCCGCCCTCTCTGACATCGACCTGACTTCACAGCGGTCGGCCGGCTTCGGGCGACCGTGGAGGATCCCGATCATGAAGACCATCCAACCGCTCTTCGCGGGCGCCGCGGTCGTCGTGGCCGTGGGCGTCGTCGCCGTCGTGATGCTCGGCCTCGGCGCCGGTCCCGGCGCCGGCGGCCCGAAGACGAACCCGAGCCCGATCATCGTCGCGCCGGGGCCGTCGGCAAGTCCCGGACAGTCATCGGGGAACGCGACGGTCGACACCTCGGCCTGGATCCCGTTCACCTCGCCGAGGTACGGCTACACGATCTCGTACCCCAAGGACTGGACCGTTTTCCGCCGTGGCACGAACCCCAAGGTCTTTGGCGCGGACGATCCAGGCAGCACCGACGATGAGCTCCAGGCTCCGTCACCTTCCAAGAACTCATTCGTCGTGAGCTCACAGGCCCTGCCGAACGGGGTGACGGAGGAGGCCTGGTTCACGGCCTATCTCAAGGACAACGCGCTCAACCCATCGGAGTGCTTCCCTCCCCGCTCGGGATGGGACCCCGTAATGATCGACGGCCGGCCTGCCGCGGTTCACGGCGGTTCGGAGAAGTGCGACTTCACCGAGGCCGTTGCATTCGTCGGTGGTCGGGTCTACACGATGCGAGCCGTGGCCAACCGGAACGAGTGGGACGGATCCGTGTTCGACCGCCATCTGTTCGACGCGATCCTGTCCACGATCAGGTTCGATCCGACGGCCGCCGACGATTCGCCGGGGTCCGGTCCCGCGCCGAGCTCAGCGGCGAGCCCGGCACCGAGCTGATCTCGAGCCTCAGTCCGGGAACGCCTCCGGGCCGCGCTCGGCGAGTGCTTCGGCCTCGCCGGGCGCGTCGGCCGAAGGGAGCCAGGAGAACGGGTAGCGCGGGTCGTCGAGGCCAGCCGCCTGCTTTGTGATCCGGAGCGGCCGGAACGTGTCGACCATCACGGCCAGCTCTTCGGTCGCCTCCTTGCCGATCGAGGCCTCGACGGTGCCCGGATGCGGACCGTGCGGGATCCCGGCCGGGTGGAGGGTGAAGCTCGAGATGTCCACGCCGCGGCGGCTCATGAAGTTGCCGGCGACGTAGTAGATGACCTCGTCGCTGTTGATGTTCGAGTGGTTGTACGGCGCCGGGATCGCCAGCGGGTGGTAGTCGAACTTGCGCGGCACGAACGAGCAGACCACGAAGTTGTGGGCCTGGAACGTCTGGTGGACGGGCGGCGGCTGATGGACCCGACCGGTGATCGGCTCGAAGTCCCCGATGTTGAAGATGTACGGCCACAGGTACCCGTCCCAGCCGACCAGGTCGAACGGGTGGGTCGTGTAGTGGTACGCCGTCCGCCGGCCCCGAACCTTGACGTGGACGCGGAACTCACCGACATCCTTTCGCGCCGGGACCGCCCTGGGGACCCGGATGTCCCGCTGTGAGTACGGGCTGTGCTCGAGCAGTTGGCCGTACTCGTTCCGGTAGCGTTTGGGCGGCTCGAGCTCGCTCGGGCACTCGAGCCAGAGGTGTCTTTGCTCGGACCCGGCATCGGGCGCCAGGCGCCAGGTCGTCCCGATCGGGATGACGATGTAGTCGCCCGGGCCGTAGCGCAGCGGACCGAAGACGCTGTCGAACAGCCCGGTCCCCTCGTGGATGAACAGCATCTCGTCGGCTTCGCCGTTCCGGTAGAAGACGGTCTCCGGCATCGGGTCGGCCGGTCGGACGACGCCCAGGGTGACGTCGGCGTTGAAGAAGAGCGGGACCCGTCCGGTGATCGCGTCGCCCTTGGCCGGCAGGCTGGCGGTGTCGATCAGCCGGTGGCGGTGGACACCGTCATCGGCTTCCTCGAGCGCGACCGAGTCAAGCGCTTCGATGCGATGCGTCCGGGTCGGCGGCACGACGTGGTAGAGCAGGGAGCTCCGTCCGACGAACCCCTCGACCCCGAACAGCTCCTCGGCGTAGAGCGAGCCGTCCCGCGCCCGATGCTGAGTGTGGCGCTTGTGCGGGACCCTGCCGCGCGAGACGTAGAACATCGCCGAGTCGACCTCCCTGGCTCGGTCCCAGTCTACGGGCTGCACGTCGCGAAGCACGGCCCGATGCCCGATCCGAGGCCGCGCCCCGCTCAGTCCGACTCGGTCCGTCGCTCCATCAGGACCACGTCACGCCAGCGGTCCGATGCGTCCCGCCCGAGTCGATGCTGGATGCCGATCCGGCGGAACCCGGCCCTGCGGTGGAGCGCCAGGCTCGCAGCGTTCTCCGGCAGGATCCCGACCATCAGGGTCCAGATGCCCGACTCGTCCGCGGCCTCGAGCGCGGCTCTGACCAGGCTGCTCCCGATCCCTCGGCCTTGCGCGTCCGGGGCCACGTAGACGCTCAGCCACGCCACGCCCGTGTAAGCGCGTCGAGTCGAGAACGGTGACAGCGCCACCCAGCCGAGCACCCGGTCGCCGTCGACCGCGACGAACCGGCCGTCGGATCGGTGACCCATGTTCCAGGAGTCCCACTCCGGGACGTCGCGTTCAAGGGTCGCATCGCCGGACTTGATCCCGGCGGCGTAGATGGCCTGGACCGCCGGCCAGTGCCCCGGGCGCATCCGCTCGATCCGGGTCGCGCTCATCCGGGTCGCTCGACGATCGGCGTCCGGAGCTCGCCGAGGCGCTCGATCCGGGCGACGACCTCATCGCCGGGCAGGAGATACCGGCCGAGGGTCTCGTCGCGGACTTCGAGCAGACAGCCCGTGCCGACGGTCCCGCTGCCGATCAGGTCCCCCGGCCGGAGCCGGACATCTGCCGACGCTCGCTCGAGCATCTGGCCGAACGAGAAGTGGGCCGTCGACCAGGACCCGCGCGTGACCGCCACGGACGGTCCGTCGGCCGTCCGGACGTCGACCGACATCGCCAGGTCGGGTCCGGTCGCGCCCGGCGGTCTGGCGTCCGCGAGCTCGTCGGGCGTCACCAGCCACGGTCCGATCGTCGAGGCGAAGTCCTTGCCCTTGGCCGGGCCGAGGCGGACCGTCGTCTCGTCACGCTGGAGGTCGCGCGCCGACCAGTCGTTGAGGATGGTGAACCCTCCGATCGCCTCCTCGGCTCGGTCTGCCGGGAGGTCGCGCGCCGGCGTGTCGATCAGGGCGCAGACCTCGAGCTCGAAGTCGAGCTCGACGCTGCCACGGGGAGCCCAGACGGGATCGGCCGGCCCGCGGAGCTCGGAGACATTGCTGAAGTAGAAGATCGGCAGCCGATACCACGCCTCGGGGACCTCGGCGTTCCGGCGACCCCAGACCGTCGCGACGTGGCGCTCGAACGCATAGAAGTCCCGCAGGCTGGTCGGGTGGAGGACCGGCGGCCCGAAGTCGAGGTCCGCGCGATCGAGGATCGCCTCGTCCTCCTCCTCGGACGGCACGAAGTCGTCGAGCAGCTCACCGAGCGCGCTCACCCGAAGGCCGGCTGCCAGGTGGGCATCGAGGGTCGAGATCGGCTGCCGGAAGAGCGACCCATCGTGCGGGCGTCGGGGATCGGCCGCGACCAGCCGTCGCCTCGCCGGTTCGAGATCGAGCCACTCCGTCGCGTCGGCATCGACCGCCGCCGCAAGCCGGAACGGCGTCCCGGCGGGAGCGTTGCGCTCGCGGACGTGAGCGATCTTCATGGCGCCAGTCTAGCCAGCCGTCCCCGTCGGGCCGGATGGCGCACTCGCGCGCCCTCTCAGCCGGGCTTGAGGACCATCAGCCAGACGAGCACGACCAGACCCAGCCCACCGACGGCGGCCAGGACGTCCGGGACCCGCGAGTCCAGAAGCCTGGCCAGCTCCTCCTCCGTGATCGGCTCGGGGTCGGCGCCGTCCTTGCCGCTCAAGCGATCACGCACGGGGTAGTAGTAGCGGGAGCCGATGAGGAACATCGCCGCCGTGACCAGGACGAGGACCAGCACCGATCCCCCGACCCAGGCCTTGGACCAGAGTCCCCCGGAGGATGCTGCCGCGATCCCGCCGATCGCCATGAGGATGAACCCGATGCCCGCCACGTTGGTGGACGTCCGCGAGAGCGCCAGCGCGGCGATCACGTTGTCGACCTTCCGTTCGGTCCGGAGCCGGAACGACGTGATCATCGAGAAACCGTGGGCACCGACGAACAGGAGCAGCCCGACCACGTGGGCGAACACGAACCAGGCGTACATCGGCCGACCCTCCTCTTCAGCCCACGTGCGACTTCGCGACCATCAGGACGATATCGGTGGCGGCAAGGATAGCCATCCTGAGACCGTCGGGCAGGGTGCTTGAGACGAGTGATGGAACGGTCGTCCTCGTCATCGTTGCCGACGGCGCGACCCAGAAGAGCTTGGGAGCCATCACCAAGCTCGCGATGCCTGTCGTCGAGTCGTTCGCCTTCGGGAACTGAGTGGGATGAGGGACCCTGCGGAATACTGGGGACCTCGACTCAAAGGTTCCCGCGCTTCGCCTGTTCCCGCTCGATCGCCTCGAACAGCGCCTTGAAGTTGCCGACGCCGAAGCCGCGCGAGCCGTGCCGCTCGATGATCTCGAAGAAGAAGGTCGGGCGGTCCTGGACCGGGCGGGTGAAGATCTGCAGGAGGTAGCCCTCCTCGTCGCGATCGGCCTCGATGCCGAGTTCCTCGAGCGTGTCGATCGGGACGCCCACGTCGCCGACCCGTTCCGCCAGCGTCGCGTAGTACTCGTGCGGCAGGCCGAGGAACTCCACCCCGTTATCCCGCAGCCGACGGACGGTCCCCACGATGTCCTCGGTCCGCAGGGCGATGTGCTGGCAGCCGCGCGAGCCGTACCAATCCAGGTATTCCTGGATCTGGCTGCGCTTCTTGCCGGTGGCCGGCTCGTTGATCGGGAACTTGATCCGGCCGTTGCCGTTGGTCATGACCTTGCTCATCAGCGCCGAGTAGTCGGTGTGGATGACCTTGTCGTCGTAGTGGATGAGCTGGCTGAAGCCCATGACGTCGCGGTAGAAGGCCACCGAACGGTCCATCTCGCCGAGCGCGACGTTGCCGACGCAGTGATCGACCTCGAGCAGCGACAGGCCGCCGGCGGCCGCCGCGGACGCTTTGACCCGGCGGTAGCCCGGCGCGAATGCACCGTGGTACGCGCTCCGGTCCACGAACGAGTGAAGCGTCTCGCCATAGGTCCGGATCGACGCCTTGCGGAGGACACCGTCCGCGCCTCCGTCGAGCTCGGTCGGGGCGAGGGCCGAGACCGCACCGCGCTCGGTCGTCGCTCGCCAAGCCGCCTCGACGTCGTCGACCGCGAACGCGATGTCGTGGACGCCGTCGCCGTGGGCACGGACGTGCTCGGCGATCTCGCCGTCAGGCGTGAGCGGCGCCGTGAGCACGAGCCGGATCCCGTTCTGGACCATGACGTACGACGCCCGGTCGCGGACCTTGGTCTCGAGCCCGCTGAAGGCGACCGGCGAGAAGCCCCACAGCGCCCGGTAGTACGCGGACGCCTGCCTGGCGTTGCCGACCCAGAACTCGATGTGATCGATCCCCTGCAGCGGTAGGAAGTCGCCCGCCTTGGCATAGGCGTCGCGGTCGATCCGCGCCCCAGCCTGGTTCGCCGCTCCGCGCGCAGCGGAACGGGCGGCCGTATCGGTCATCGCAAGAGCCTCCTGGCGACCGTTCGGGACTGTGGCGGTCCAGTATGAGGACACCGGTCCCCGGCGTCGACGCCCGACGGACCGTGGGGCGGGCCGCTTGCAGCGGAGCCTCGTCGTGCGACACTGCGCTGGATGGACCCGACCTCGACGACCGTCGCCCGGCTCCGCGCCGCATCACAGGGCTTCGCCGCCTACCGCGATGCGCTCGATGCCGGTCGACCGTGGCTGCTCCACAACGTCGAGCACGACGCCGGGCCGGAGTCCGAATGGGGTCCCACCGAGGTCCTCGCCCACGTGACCGAGATGCTCCCGTTCTGGCTCGGCGAGATCTCGCGCATCGTCGCCGACTCGCCGGAACCGGTCCCGTTCGGCCGGACGGCCACGGATCGGCTGCGCGTACAGACGATCGAGCGTGACCGGACCCTCCCGCCGGCCGAGCTCCTCGAGCGGATCGACGACGCCGTCGAGCGCTACGCGCGACGGCTCGGCCAAATGACCCCGGCCGACCTCGCCCGCCGCGGACTCCATCCGACCCAGGGCGAGATGTCGGTCGCCGACATCCTCGAGCGGTTCGTGACGAGTCACGCCGAGGGCCACGTCGTCCAGCTGTCCGAGACGCTCGGCTCGGGCGCACCGATGGCGGTCGACCACTGACGAGGGCGGCGTAGACTCCGCGTCAACGTGAGCATCCTGGATCTCGGCTCGACGCCCATCGAGGTCGCGGTGCGGACCGCGATCGTCTACCTGTTCCTGGTCGTCATCCTCCGGATCGCCGGGCGGCGCGAGGTCGGCCAGATGTCGATCCTCGACCTCGTGGTCATCCTGATCATCGCCAACGGCGTCCAGAACGCGATGATCGGCGAGAACACGACGCTCGTCGGCGGGCTCATCTCGGCCACGACGCTGGTCATCCTCGACCGCCTGCTGGACACCGTCATCCACCGGAGCGCGACCGTGGGCAGGATCCTCGAGGGCGAGCCGGTCCTGCTCATCAGCGGCGGGCGGATCCTGCCGTCCGCCCTCGGCCGGGCATCGATCGACCGGGCCGAGCTGGACGCGGCGCTCCGGGCACACGGCGTGGCGACCGTCCATGACGTCAGGCTGGCGGTGCTCGAGACCGACGGCTCTATCAGCGTGATCCCGCGCGACCCGGCCTGACCTCGATCCGCTCCGATCCGGTCGCCCCGAGCCCTACCCTCGATCGCGCGCCGGCGCCTCGGGAACGTGCTGGCGCAGGAAGGCCAGGATCCGGTTCCACGCGTCGCGGCGGTTCTCCCGTCGACGCCAGCCGTGCGCCTCTTCGTCGTACCAGTGGACCTCGTGGACCTTGTCCTCGATGACCAGCGCCTCGACCATCCGCTCGGTCATCAGTGGGACGACGCGCTTGTCCTTGCGACCGTGCATCAGCAGCACCGGAGCTTCGATCCGTTCGGCGCGATAGACCGGCGAGCCGCGCCGGAAGTCGTCGGCCCGCGCCTGATCGTCCGGGGTTCCCATCATCCGATGGAGGTCGAGCCGACCGGTCCGGTCGCCGTGCCGATAGCTCTCGGCGATCTCCGAGTCCCCATACAGGTCGACGCCGGCCCGCCAGAGGCCGGGCTCCTCGACCAGTGCGGTCAGGACGAGATACCCGCCGTAGGACGCGCCGTAGGCGATCGACCGGCCGTCGGACCAGGGCTGGGCGGCCGCCCAGCGCGCCGCGTCGATGCAGTCGAGGGTGTCGGCGTGGCCCCACTCCCCGACGTTGGCCAACCGGAACGCGCGCCCGTACCCGGTCGACCCGCGGAAGTCGACATCGAGCACCGCGAAGCCTTCGCGGACGAGGATCTGCTTGAACGGCCACCAGGCTCGGTAGCTCTGCACGGTCGGGCCGCCGTGGAAGTAGAGGATCGTCGGGACCCGACGCCCGCCGCGTTGCCCGGTCGCGCTGGGCGGTCGGAACAGGTTGCCCTCGAGCCGGAGTCCGTCACGTGCGGCGAAGCCGATCCGCTCGGCGTCGGCGAACCGCGCGCTGCGGAGCACCGCCGGCAGCGAGTCCGTGACCTGGCGCGGCCGGGAGCCTTCGGGCGCGACACCCGGGACGGGCAGCAGCCACAGGTCCTGCGGCCGGCGCTCGGTCTCGCCCACGGCGGCGACCCACGCAGCGTCGGCCGTCCAGTCGATCGCCAGCCATCGCCCGGGCCACGGGTTGACCACGACCGTGGCGCCGGTCGAGGCGACCGGACGGGGGTTCTTCGGGGGCCGACCGCGCGGTCGCTTGACCACGCCGACGCCGGCCATCGACGCGACGATCAGGTCGGCGGTCCCGTCGTGGATCTCGGGGTGGACGAAGCGACTCCCATCCGGCGAGGCGATCGGCACGAAGCCGAACGATCCGCCGGCCTCGCCATGCTCGCGCCCGGCGCCGGTCAGGACGGTCCGTCCACGCAGGCTCGGGTCGACCCGCACGACCTGGAACCAGCCGTCCGCATCCGACAGGAAAAGCAGCGACCCATCCGGCGCCCAGCTCGGCCCGCACTCCCAGGCGTCTCCGGGCGGGATCCGGTGCTCGGCCCGGCTCCCGACATCGACGACCGACAGCGCGGACCACCAGTCGTGATCCTCGCGCTCGGCGGCCAGCGCGATCCGCGTCCCGTCGGGCGACCAGCAGTACTCATCGACATCGAGTCCCGGGGCGGTCAGCGCCGCGGGCTCGGCGGGCTTCGGGTTCGTCGCCGGTCGGCCTCGCCGCGGGACCGGGGCGTCGATCAGCCAGATCTGCGACCAGCCGCGCCGCCGGGAGATGAAGGCGAGGCGGTGGCCGTCGGGTGACCATCGAGGTCGTGTGTCGCCGCCTGGATGGTCCGTCACTCGGATCTGCCGCGACCCGTCGGCGTCGACGACCCAGAT
Source organism: Chloroflexota bacterium (assembly GCA_017881905.1). Lineage (GTDB taxonomy): Bacteria > Chloroflexota > Limnocylindria > Limnocylindrales > CSP1-4 > Chersky-267. The sequence goes on along the minus strand of JADGQI010000053.1, from coordinate 10,905 downwards.
CGCCCGATCGCGCACGAAGGCGAGCCTGCGCCCGTCCGGCGACCACTGCGGATCCGAGATGTCGAGCTCGGATGCCGTCACCTGGATCGGGGCACCTCCGCGCAGCGACATCACGAACAACTGTCGTGCTCCACCGGCTTCGTCGGTGAAGGCGACCGACCGGTCCCGCGGGTGGAGCCGGTATTCGCGCGGCGGATCGAACGCATTGAGCCGCTCGACGGTGATCGGCTCGCCCGGCGTGGATCGGGTCTCGACAGCGGGCGGCTGAGGCGCGTCGGCCCTCATCGAGCCGTCCGGGCGCAGCCGGGCCGCGGACGGACGTGGATCGTCGATCCGACCTCGATCATCGCCGGGCGGGCGCCCCGGGCTCGGCGGCCGCGCTCGCCTCGAGCTGGTCCCCGAGCTCGATGGTCCGCCGATACGCCGCCCAGACGGCCTCGGACAGGACCGTCCGCAACCGGCCCGACTCCAGCTCATGGAGCGCGGCCGCGCTCGTCCCGCCGGGCGACGTCACCATGTTCCGGAGGACTGCGGGATGATCCCCCGACTGCTTCGCGAAGTAGGTGCTGCCTTCGAGCGTCTCGACGACGAGGTCGTGGGCAACGTGCCTCGGGAAGCCCAGGTGGACCGCCGCATCGACCAGCGCCTCCATGACCAGGAAGACGTAGGTCGGACCGGTCCCCGATACCGCGGTCGCCATGGCCACGAACTTCTCGTCGTCGACCTCGAGCTCCATCCCGAGCGCGCCGAGGAGCGCGCTCGCCTGGGCGCGTTGCTCGGCCGTCGTCTCCGGGGTCGCATACCAGACCGTGACGCCGCGTCCAAGGCGGGCGGGGGTGTTGGGCATGCTTCGGACGATCCGGCGATGACCGAGGAACCCCTCGAGCGCGGTCGTCGTCGCGCCGGCGATGACCGACAGCACGAGCTGGTCGTCGCGCAGGTGCGGCCGCAGCTCGGCGCCGACCCTGGCCAGCATCTGGGGCTTGATCGCCAGCAGGATCACGTCCGCGCCGGCGACGGCCTCACCGTTCGAGGTGACCGTTCGGATCCCGTACAGCCGACCGAGCTCCTCGCGACGTTCGGCGCGCGGGTGGCTGGCGACGACCCGCTCGGGTGCGACGAGCTGGCCGCGCAGCAGCCCGGCGATCATCGCCTCGGCCATCACACCGGATCCGACCGTCGCGATCGTCCGCTTCGACAAGGGGGACATGACCACGAGTATACGTGTCGACCCATCCCGGCTGGACCCGTTCGGACCAGGCTAGGCGGTCGCGACCCCGAGCACGAAGAAGCGGGGCGTGGCACCGACGTCGACGGCGCTGAAGCCGGCCTCCACGAGAGCTCGACCGAGTCGTGCCCCGTCGCGGCGGACCTTGATCACCCGGAACTCGCGGCCGTCGGCCAGGCGTCGCCGGTCGATGGCGAGCTCGACCTCATTTGCCGGCGTCTCGGGCTGGTCGACCGCACCGGACGTCGGATCGGACCCTGAGTCGATGAAGGCGAACCGTCCACCCGGCTTGAGCCAGCGGCGGACGAGATCCAGGAATTCGCCGAGTCGATCGTCATGAACGTGGCTGAGCCAGAAGCCGCAGAAGACCGCGTCGACCGTCCGGTCCGGCTCGGCCCAGGCGTCGCGGACGTGGATGTGGGCCCGCAGCCGGTGCGCCAGCAGGCGATCGCGAGCCCGGTCGAGCGGCGCCTCCGCGGCGTCGTAGATCGACAGCTCCCCCTTCGAAGCGAGGAGCGGGCTCCACCACCCGGTCCCCGCGGCGAGCTCGACGATCTCGCCCGCCAGCGGCAGGCCGTCGAGCCACAGCGTCGCCTGGTCGAGCTCGGCGGTCCAGACCGCGTCATCGATCGGGCCATGAGCGTAGCGGCCGCGGCGCAGGTACCAGTCGTCGTACTCGCCGGCCCGCGCTGCGTAGTAGGCGATCATCTCGGCGGAAAGGTCCGGTCGGGCGGTCGCTGAGGACGGGACCGCGGCGACGGCCAGGGCCGCGTCCGGTGCGACGGCCGCCGTCGACGCCGCGCCGGCCACAGTGGTCGCCGGCCTCATCGCCTGTGCCCGCTCGTCAAGGGCGGCCTTCAGACGGAAGCGGAGGAAGCCATTCTCACCCGCCCGGCCGATGCAGTCCGGACAGAGCTGGGCGAACCCCTCGAGGTCGTCCGGACCGCGGACCGTCCACGGGCTGCCGCACCAGAGGCACTCGAACGTCGGCCGGAACGGCATGTCGATCGCGCCCGTCGTCAGACGAGCGGCGTCCAGCTTCCGAGCGGCGACGTCTCGACGAACCCGTCCGGGTCGAAGATCTCCGCCAACAGCCCGATCCCGTCGATGACCCGCGGTCCCGGCCGAGAGAAGTAGGACGAGCCGTCGACCGCGAAGACCTGACCACGCCGAACGGCCTCGAGCTCGCGCCAGAAGGTCGGCTTCGGGGTCCGTTCCCACTCCGCGACGGTCTCGGCGAGGTGATAGCCACACGGCATCAGGATCAGGGACTCGGGGTCGACGGCGCGGATCGCGTCCCAGGTGGTCGGGGTCGACTTCTCGCCCTCGCGCCCGAGCAGATCCCAGCCGCCGGCACGCCGGACCTGCTCCGGCACCCAATGGCCGAGGGCGAACGGCGGGTCCAGCCACTCGAGCGCGACGACCCGGACGGCTGGCTGGCCGCCTTCACGACGCCGAGCCTGACGGGTCTCGAGCTTGCGCAGGCGCTCGCGCAGCTCGGCGACCACGTCGACCGCTACGTCTTCGGCTTCGGTCATCGCGCCGACCGTCGAGATCGAGTTGAGGATGCCCTCGATCGACGTGGGTTCGAGTGAGACGACGCGGATGTCGGCGTCGATCGCGCGGGCGACCTCGCCGACCTCGCGATACCCGACCGCACAGACCTCACACAGCTCCTGGGTCAGGATCAGGTCGGGCTCAGTCGCGGCCAACGCCTCCCCGTCGAGCTCGTACAGCGACGAACCACCATGGAGCGCCTCGCCGACCAGCCGGTCGATCTCGCGGGACGACCGTCCGGCCAGGTCCTGCGTGCTCCGGGTCACCACAGGGATCCCGGCCGTCTCGGGCGGCCAATCGCATTCATGCGTCCGGCCGACCAGCTCGTCGCCGAGACCCAGGGCGAACACGATCTCGGTCGCCGAGGGAAGGAGCGAGACGATCCGCATGAGGGATGTCCGGGCCGGTCGACGCTGGGCGGCGTCCCGGCGGACCCGCCCAGGTCAGGCCGGCTTGAGCCGGTCGACCTCCGCTCGCGCAGCCGCCTTGTCCGTGAACCAGATCGCGTCGACCTGGGTGTAGGCCGCCCACTCGACCGGGAGCGACTCCTCGGGGAAGATCGCGTTGACCGGGCACTCGGGCTCGCAGGCGCCGCAGTCGATGCATTCGTTCGGGTCGATGAACAGCTTCCGGTCGGTGCCTTCCTCGAAATGGATGCAGTCGACCGGGCAGACCGATACGCACGACGCGTCCAGCACGTCGACGCACGGCTCGGCGATCACATAGGTCATTCGGGTTGTTCTCCCTGGAGCATCGTCTCGACCGGTCCTCGCAGCACGTTCCGCGGGACAGCGAAGAGCGTATCACCGAGCCGCCCTCGACCGCCGGGCGTCACGAAGCGGGCGTCACGAAATGGACGGGGACCTGCATCCCCTTCTCCCAATGACCCGGGATGTGGCATCCGACGATGAGCGGGTCGGTCGAGGTGGGGACCGTCCACGTCACGTCGACGCGCTCGCCCGAGCGGACGACGACGCGGAGACCCTGGCTGCCCGGCGGGACGCTGACAAGCGGAGTGGGACCAGGCGGCGCGCCGACCGTCGCCGCCTCGGCGACCTCCCAGGCATCCTGGACGGCCGCATCGCCGATGACGACCTCGTGGGTCTCGAGCCCGCCGTTGATGATGTGGAACAGCACCGTCTCGCCCAGAGCAAGGTCGATCGACGGGGGGTCGAAGCGGTACTCGCGCGCGATGATGTTGACCTCCCGCGGGGAAGCCGCGGTCCCCGGCGAGATGGGCGGGGTCGCGATGGGACCCGAGCTCGCGCAGGCCATGACGCTCGCCGCCAGGACCACCAGAAGGAACGGCGCGCGGAGCGTCCCGAGGGCCAGCATCGGTGGCGAGTCTAGGCGGTCTGGTCGTGCTTGACATCGGCGCGCCCGACGCGCCACAGTGCGCGGACTCGCGCGTTCGGACGAACCCCTCGCGACCCGTCGGTGGGTGCCCGCCGACGTCTGTCCCGGTCACCCGAGGAGACGCTTGACGGTCCCTACCCTCTCCGGCGACAGGGACGCCAGTCGGACCGCCGCCCCGACGGCGGCCGCGGCCGTGCGCCTCGAAGGGGTCCACAAGCGATTCGGCGAGGTCGAGGCGGTCGCTGGCGTGGATCTCGAGATCCTCGACGGTGAGTTCTTCTCGATGCTCGGGCCGTCGGGCTCGGGCAAGACGACCACGCTCCGGATGATCGCCGGGTTCGAGGAGCCGACCGCCGGCCGGGTCCTGCTCCACGGCCAGGACGTCACCGGCAAGGCACCGTTCGAGCGCGACGTCAACACCGTCTTCCAGGACTACGCCCTGTTCCCGCACATGACCGTCGGTGACAACGTCGGCTACGGTCTGATGATCAGGAAGGTCGCCAAGGCGGATCGCGCGAGACAGGTCGCCGACGCCCTGCGGATGGTCCGACTCGAGGGGTACGACGGGCGCAGGCCCGGACAGCTGTCGGGCGGCCAGCGCCAGCGCGTCGCGCTCGCCCGCGCGCTCGTCAACCGGCCGCGGGTCCTGCTGCTCGACGAGCCGCTCGGCGCGCTCGATCTCAAGCTTCGGGAGGAGATGCAGATCGAGCTGAAGGCGATCCAGCACCAGGTCGGCATCACGTTCATCTACGTGACCCACGACCAGGAGGAGGCGCTCACGATGAGCGATCGGATCGCCGTCTTCAACCGCGGCCTGGTCGAGCAGATCGGCTCCCCGGCGGAGGTCTACGAGCGACCCCGGACGGCATTCGTGGCCGGGTTCGTCGGGACCTCGAACCTGCTGCGGGGCGAGGTCGCCGAGCGGATCGTCGGGCGCGCGGGCACGTACACCGTGCGCCCCGAGAAGATCCGCCTGGCCGCACCGGATGACGCCGTCGCCGATGACGAGACATCCGCGACCGGCAGCGTCCGCGAGGTCATCTACCTCGGCCCCGACACCCGGTACATCGTCGCCCTCGATGCGGGTGGCGAGCTCGTGGTGACCGCCCAGAACCAGTCGATCTCGTCGATGGAGGCCCTGGCCGCACAGGGCCGGGCTGTCCGCCTGATCTGGAAGCGGCCATTCAACTTTCCGGTCGGTGACTGACTGGAACCCAGGAGGAGGAGGTCGGATCATGAGCAGTCGAAAGGGACTCGTCGCGGCGGCGGTCGTCGCGATCCTGACGGCGGCCTGTTCGTCGTCGGCGACATCGCCCGCGGCCAGCGCCGTGCCCGCCAGCCAAGGAGCGGCCAGCCAGGCTGCGGCCAGCGAGGTCCCGGCCAGCGCGCCGGCGAGCGAGACGCCGGTCGCGACCATCGGCCCCGGCGAGGGTGAGCTCGACCTGGTGACCTGGGTCGGTTACGCGGAGCGGGGTGAGACCGACCCGGCGTACGACTGGGTCAACCCGTTCATCAAGGCCAATCCGGACTGCTCGAAGGTCACCGTCAAGACGGCGGACACCTCCGATGAGATGTACACGCTGATGTCCCAGGGCCACGGCGTATACGACGGGGTGTCGGCCTCCGGCGACGCGTCCAACCGACTGATCGATCGTGCCGAGGTCGCGCCGGTCGACCCGGCCCTGATCCCGGACTTCAAGGATCTGACCCCGTTCCTCCAGAGCCCCCCCAACAACACCGTCAACGGGTACCACTACGGGATCTCGCACGGCTGGGGCGGCAACACCCTGATGTACCGCACGGACAAGTTCGACACGGCGCCGACGAGTTGGGATGCGGTCTTCGATCCGGCCAAGATGGCCGCGTACAAGGGCAAAGTCACGGCATATGAGGCGGCCATCTATATCGCCGATGCCGCGCTCTACCTCAAGACCCACCAACCTGAACTCAAGATCACCGACCCGTACGAGCTCACGCAGGACCAGTTCGACGCGGCGGTCGCGCTCCTCACCTCTCAGCGACCCTTCATCGGCCAGGCCTGGAAGACGTATACGAATGAGATCGACAACTTCACGAGCGGAGCGTCGACCATCGGGACCAGCTGGCAATACCAGACCAATGCCCTGAAGGCCGCCGGCATCCCCGTCGAAGCCGTCGTCCCGACCGAGGGGATGACCGGCTGGTCTGACACGTGGATGCTCTCCCGGTATGCCAAGCACCCGAACTGCATGCTCAAGTGGATGGCGTGGATGGTCACGCCGGAGGTCCAGGCGCAGGTGGCCGAGTTCTTCGGCGAGGCACCCGCCAACCCGAAGGCCTGTGACATCCTGAATACGAGTACGAAGCCGTACGCGATCAAGGACTTCTGCACGGCCTACCACGTCACGGACGAGGCGTTCTACAAGGCGATCAGCTTCTGGAAGACGCCGGTTCGGGACTGCGGCGACGACCGTGGCAACACCTGCGTCCCATATGACGAATGGGTGTCCGCGTTCACGAAGGTCAGGGGCTGAGGACCAGCTGACGCAGAGCCCAAGGGGCCGGGCGATCCAGCGCGGATCCCCGGCCTCGCCCGAGTGACGGGAGCCGGACCGCTCTCTCCATGACGACGACCTCGCCCGAGACCCAGCGCCGGAAGACGTCCCTGTTCGGGTGGCTTCACCGCCACCCGCGGGTCAAGCTCGGCGCGCTCCTGATCGCCCCGACGGGCTGGTTCGGGATCGTCTACTTCGGTTCGCTGGCGTTGCTCTTCTCCTATGCGTTCTGGTCGCTCGATCCCCAGACCGGCGAGGTCGTCAAGCAGTTCACGCTCGCGAACTTCGAGCGGATCCTCACCCAACCGGTCTACGGGGCGATCGTCTTCCGGACTGTCGGCGTCGCCGCGATCGTGACCGTCGTCGACGCCCTGATCGCCTTCCCGATCGCCTACTACATGGCCCGGGTGGCGTCCCCGCGGCGTCGCGCCCTGCTGTTCATGTCGATCCTGCTCCCGCTGTGGGCCAGCTACCTGGTGAAGATCTACGCATGGCGCGTCATCCTCGCCCCGAACGGACTGTTCGACTGGGGGTTCAAGCAGTTCGGATTCGATCAGTTCGGCGACATCTTCGGGGTGTCCGACCTGTCGATGACCGTGGTCTTCATCTATATCTGGCTCCCCTACATGATCCTGCCGATCTATGCGGGTCTCGAGCGGATCCCGACGTCGTATCTCGAGGCATCGGCCGATCTCGGAGCCAAGGGTGGGCCGACGTTCCGGCGGATCGTCCTCCCGTTGGCGATGCCGGCGCTGGTCGCCGGATCGATCTTCACGTTCTCCTTGACGCTCGGCGACTACATCATCCCGGCGCTCGTCTCGAACACCCAGTTCATCGGCAACGTCGTCTACGAGAGCCAGGGCGTAGCCGGCGACATCCCGTTCGCCGCAGCGTTCGCGCTCGTCCCCGTCGGGATCATGGCCATCTACCTGCTGGTCGCTCGTCACTTCGGAGCGTTCGATGAACTGTGAGGCAGGGGCGTGAGCCGGATCCTCCTCCGAGTCGCGACCGGGCTGACGCTCGGTTTCCTGTATCTGCCCCTGGTCGTCATCGGGCTCTATGCGTTCAACGCGCAACGCGTCCAGATCTGGCCGATCCAGGAGTACAGCCTCAAGTGGTTCGGCGAGGCGTTCGCGAGCACGAGTGTCCGCGATGCGTTCGTCCTGTCGGTCACGGTCGGGCTCGAGGCCACGCTCCTCGCGCTGCTGCTCGGATCGCTGGTGTCACTGGCCGTCCACCGCTTCCGGTTCTTCGGACGTGGCGTGCTGTCACTCGCGCTCGTCCTGCCGATCGCCCTGCCTGGGATCATCACGGGCATGGCGCTGAACGCGAGCTTCCATAACTTCGGCGTCCCGTTCGGGACGCTGACCATCGTCGTCGGCCATGCGACGTTCTGCGTGGTCGTCGTGTACAACAACGTCATCGCGCGGCTCCGCCGATCATCCCATTCGATCGAAGAAGCGTCGATGGACCTCGGCGCCGATACCTGGCAGACGTTCCGGCACGTCACCTTCCCGGTGCTCCGGACCGCGATCATCGCCGCTGCTCTCCTTGCCTTCGCGCTGTCGTTCGACGAGGTGATCGTCACGACCTTCACAGCCGGGACCCAGGAGACGATCCCGATCTGGATCCTGAATCACCTTCGGCTACCGAACCAACGGCCCATCGTCAACGTGGTGGCGCTCGGTCTGATCCTCCTGTCGGTGATCCCGGTCTACTTCGCTCAGCGACTGAGCTCGGACACCACGGGCGCGGCTGTGGTCAACCGCTGACCGCCGGCTACCACCGCCGAGGTCCGATGACCTGATCCGTCCCAGCGCATCCCGGCGAGCGCCGGGCCCTGGGTCGTCGCGACGCAGGCGAACAGCAGACCGACCGTCGCGAGCACCCCGCCGACGACCGTCCGCGGATCCCGGGATCTGGACATGAGCACATCGTCTCCTCGTGCCCCTGGCGATCCTTGCCGCGACCATCATCGTCGGGGACGGATCGGAAGCCGAGTGTGCCGACGACCGCTTAGCTGCGCCTTATCTGCCGGCGAGAGGTTCCGCCGCTTGGCTGGCACCATGCACAGACCGCGCGCCCGCTTCGACAGTCGCTTGTAGCCCGCCCGGCGCTCGTGGCGGGGACCTGCGATCACATCGACGGCGTATATGCCGGGTCGAGGTACTTGTCGGGATCGTCCCGGAATTCGAGCAGGCAGCCACGTCCGCAGAACCAGTAGACCTTGCCGTCGTGGGCCACGGAAAGCTGGGAGGTGCTCGTGTCGACCGTCATCCCGCACACTGGGTCGGTCGCCATCTTGGGTCGCTCGTCGATCATCGTCGTCGTCCTCGGTCCTTGTCCGCCGCCATGCGCCGGTACTCCCCGGGAGTATATCGGACCCGACGGCCCGGCAGGCCGCGGCGTAGCATCCGCGAGATGGACCCCGTCGTCGCCCAGGCCGCCCGCGCTGCACTCGACGCCGAGCGCGTCAGACTCCATGCGGAGCTCGACGCGGGGATCGAGGCGCCCGGTCAGATGACCTACGGCTCGCAGGCGGCCGCCGCTAGCCAGGTGTTCGCCCAGCAGCGCGACCTCGCCCTCCATGACAAGGGGGCCAAGGAGCTCGAGCTGGTCGAGGCCGCCATCGCGAGGCTGGATGCCGGGACCTTCGGGACCTGCCTGCGGTGCGGCAACGAGATCGCTCCTGCGCGACTCGAGGCCCTCCCGTGGGCCGCCTACTGCATCACCTGCCAGAAGCTGGCGGCCGACGGCCGATGACGGGGCCTGCTCTCGACGCCGCGCGGCTGGTGTCGATCGACGACGTCCGGTCGGCCGCTCGGACCCTCGACGGGGTCGCGCTCCGCAGCCCGCTGCTCCCGTTCGGGCCGACGCCACACCGCTACCTCAAGGCCGAGTCGCTCCAACCGATCGGGGCGTTCAAGATCCGCGGCGCCTACGTCGCCGTCGCCAGCCTCCCGGCGGAGGCGCGCGGCCGCGGGGTGATCACCTATTCGAGCGGCAATCATGCGCAGGGGGTCGCCCGGGCGGCACGCCTCCTCGGGGCACCCGCCATCGTGGTCATGCCGTCCGATGCGCCGGAGATCAAGCGCCGGCGCGTCGAGGCGGATGGTGCCGAGGTCGTCGTGGTCGGGACGGCCAGCGAAGAGCGCCGGCTCGTCGCCGAGCGCCTGGCGGACGAGCATGGCCTGACGATCATCCCGCCCTACGACGACGACCGGATCATCGCCGGTCAGGGCACCTGCGGGCTCGAGATCGTCGAGGACCTTCCGGACGTGGCCGCGGTCCTCGTCCCGATCGGCGGCGGTGGCCTGGCGAGCGGCGTGGCCGCCGCGGTCCGGGCGGTCCGACCCGCCTGTCGGATCATCGGCGTGGAGCCGGAGCTGGCGGCCGACGCTCGCGAGTCGCTCGAGGCCGGTCGGATCGTCGAGTGGTCGGCAGAGCGGGTCAGCCGGACGATCGCCGACGGAACCCGGACCCAGTCGCTCGGGGTGCGCACGTTCGCCCATCTCCGCGCGCTCCTCGATCGGATCGTGACCGTGTCGGAGGCGGAGATCGCCGCGGGCGTACGCATCGCGGCCGAGGAGGCCCGCCTAGTCGTCGAACCCTCGGGTGCATTGACCGTGGCCGCGCTGCGATGGCGGGCCGACGAAGCGGGCCTGGCCGACGAGACCGGGCCGGTGGTCGCCATCGTCAGCGGCGGCAATGTCGACCCGGACCGCTATCGCGAGCTGCTGACCAGCCCGATCCCAGGTTGACGCGGGGATCCTAGCTCTCGCCTCGCTCCCGGGCGAGCCGCTCGGCGAGCCGGGTCTCACGTTCGCGGATCGCCGCCCGGGCGGAGTCCTCGCGTGCGTCGGCCGCGGCTGATTCCCGTTCTTCCCTGCGCATCCAGCCGACCACGATCCCGAGGATCGCGACGAGGAAGACGAGGTCGCCGACGACCCACATGACCGCCCCCGCCATCTGCTGGTCGCCGAGTGGCCCGGGGCCCCAGTCGAGGCCGAGCGTCGCGTAGTGCGAGTAGAGCGGCGCGGGGGCACTGATGATCGCCAGGCCGAGGAACGTGTTCTGCGGCATCTGGAGGAACGTGTACAGGATCCGCGCAGGCTCGCGCATCCGCCACGGGCTCGGGTCGAGCGCGACGACCGGCCACCAGAACAGGCAGGCCGTGACGATGTACAGCAGGTGCTCGAACTGGTGGACCGTCGGCTCCTCGAGCGAGCG
>JADGQI010000052.1 GCA_017881905.1 Chloroflexota bacterium | reverse complement strand
TCGATGCGGAGATCGACGGCTCCCGGACCGACCTCGTGCGGGAGATCGGCTCGGCACCGGCGGCATTCGCGTATCCCAGCGGGAGCCACTCCGATGGGGTGGTCGAGCGGGTCGCGGCGCTCGGGCTCCGGGCGGCATTCACGACGATCCGAGGGGTGAACGACCTTCGCCACGCGGATCGACATCGTTTACGACGGATCAATGTCGGGGGACGCTCGAGTCCAGCGCTCATCCGGGCGCAGGCGCTCGGGTGGCTGGCTCGGTGAGTCGGCCCAACGCGACGGTGATGGTAGGCTGCGGGTCCGGCGGGTCGTCCAGGGACGGTCGCCGCTGCTCGCTCGACGGAGGAACCTAGGTTGGAGCTCTCGGGCTACTTCGCGGTCGCGCGACGCTGGTGGTGGACGCTGCTCGTCGCGGCATGGGTCGCCGGGCTGGCCGGCTATTACGTCGCCAGCCGACTCCCGAACACGTATGAATCGGCGGTCGAGATGCTGGTCGGGCCGATCAACACCGACGCCGCCACGGTCGGCGCGTCCGCCAAGCTGATCCAGACCTACGCCTCGCTGGCGACGACCGGACCGGTCCTCAGCGACGTCGTCAAGGAAGGCAACCTCGGTGTCTCGCCCGGCTACATCGCCGCCAACACGCGGGTGTCGGCCAACGTCGACAGCCGGATCCTGACCATCCGGGTCCAGGCCGGAGACCCGCAGGAGGCGGCCGATATCGCCAACGGGATCGCGACCGTGCTCGAAGAACGGGCGAGCGCTGGGATCGTGCGCCCGGAGGGCAGCCTGACCGTCACCGACCCCGCGGTCCCGAACCCGGTGCCGGTCGCGCCGCAGGTCTCGCTGATCGTGCTCCTGGCGACCGCGGCGGGCATCCTCGCGGCCCTCGTCCTCGTCCTCATGATCGAGTACCTCAGCCGGACGGTGAGCAGCCGGGAGGAGCTGGCGAAGCTCGCCGGCGCCCCGGTCCTCGGTGCCGTACCGGCCCCGAAGAAGGCGCGGGCCAGCGCCAAGGACCTCGTCGACGACGGATCGTCGTCGGCCAACGTCTATCGCGTGCTGGCCGCCCGGATCGTGTTCGGGGATCCCGATTCGGTCCTCCACAGCATGGCCATCGTCGACACCGAGTCCGACACCGGCTCAGTGGTAGTGGCGATCAACCTGGGACGGGCGCTGGCCCGCCTCGGACGCCGTGCCGTCGTCATCGACAGCGGCTCGCGGAGCAGCCTCGCCGAGCTGTACGGGATCGATGCGGCCCCCGGCATCCGCGACGTCCTCAGCCGCGAGGTCCAGCCGCGCGCCGCGATGCGCGTCGTCTCCGACCGCCTGGCGATCATCCCGGCGGGGTACGAGGGCGGCGACGCGATCGACCCGGAGCGCGCTCGGGCCGTGATCCAGGAGCTCCTCGCCTCGGCCGATGTCGTCATCGTCGCGACCCCACCGGTGCCCGCCGGGCCCGGCGCCCTGTCGTGGGCGCGAGCGGTCGGCCGGACGGTCCTGGTGGCGCGTCGAGATCACGCTCGCCGTGAGGACATCGAGGCGAGTTCCGAGACGCTCGTCCACGTCGGCGGAAGCCTGATCGGGACGATCATGTCCGAGCGTCCCGCGGCGCTGGCCTGGATCTTCGGACGCGGGCGATCGACCTCGACCAAGCCCATCAAGGCGACGCCGATGGCCACCAAGACGGCACAGCCGGCTGCCCCGGCCGCGGCCCCCACGGACGGTCAGCGCTCGACGACGACCTACTCGAGCTCCGCCTCGCCGTACCAGCCGCCGGTCACGACCGCCCCCGTCTCGTCGTCGACCTACCAGGCCCCGACCTCGAGCTACTCGACGACCGGGCCGGCAAGCTATCCCACCGCGACCCCGTCCTCGGCCCCGCCCGCCCTCGCGCCGTCGACGATCCGCCCGACCGTCATCCGGGCGAGCGCCCCGTTGCCACCGCCTCCACCGGTCGGAGCGACGCCGGTCGCAGCGACGCCGGTCGCACCGCCGGACGTCACGGCGTCGGCGTCGACGTCCAGCGCCTCACGCTCGACGGCGGCGAAGCCGAAGACGACCACCGGCCAGACCCGCTCCACGACGTCCAAGCCGCGGACCTCGCGGTCCACGACGCCGAAGAACCCGACCGACAGCCGCTGAGCCAGGCCCGGTGCGCGTCCTCGTCACCGGCGGAGCCGGCTACATCGGATCCGAGACGGTCCGGCTGCTGACGTCGCGCGGCCACGAGCCGGTCGTGCTCGATACGCTCGAGCGCGGTCACCGTGCCGCCGTCGACGGGGCGCCGCTGATCGTCGGATCGGTGGCCGACGCGGGGCTGGTCGAGTCGACCCTCCGCGACCACCGGATCGAGGCCGTCATCCACTTCGCGGCGTTGAAGTCGGTCGAGGCGTCGTTCGTCGATCCGGCCGGCTACTTCGGGACGAACGTGGGCGGTTCGTTCGCCCTCCTCGGGGCGATGGGACGAGCGGGCGTGCCGGCCCTCGTCTACTCGTCCTCGTGCGCCGTGTACGGGACGCCGTCCGACCTTCCGGTTCGTGAGACGAGCGAGCTTCGACCGGAGAACCCGTACGGGGAGACGAAGCTGCTCGTCGAGCGCGCCCTCCGCTGGTTCGACGGCGCCGGGATCCGGTCGATCAGCCTGCGCTACTTCAACGCCGCCGGGGCCGCCTTGGACGGCCGGCACGGCGAGGATTGGACGGACGCGCCGAACCTGGTCCCGGTCGTCATCAAGGCCGCCCTGGGCCGAGGACCGGCCGTCAGGATCCTCGGCTCGGACTATCCGACGGCGGACGGGACCGCGATCCGGGACTACGTCCATGTCGCCGATCTGGCCGAGGCGCATCTGCTTGCCGTCGAAGCCCTGGCCGGCGGCTTGGCGAGCACGACAGTCAACCTCGGGACGGGGCAGGGCTCGTCGGTGCGAGAGGTGATCGAAGCCGTCGGTGCGGCCGCGGGCCGACCCGTCCCCGTGATCGAGGCGCCCAGACGGACCGGCGACCCGGCCGCGATCTGGGCCGACCCCGACCGTGCTCAAGCGACGCTCGGGTGGAGCGCCCGGCATCGGCTGGACGCGATCGTCGAGACCGCGTGGCGCTGGCACTCGACCCATCCGGACGGCTACCCGTCATGACCGCGCTGGCGGTGACCGCCGAGACGGAACCGGATCGCGGCCCGGTCGCCGAGCCCTCGGGACTCCGGGTCGCCTACGTCATGTCCAGGTTCCCGAAGCTGACCGAGACGTTCATCCTGTTCGAGATGGCCGCCGTCGAGCGCCAGGGCACCGACGTCTGGCTGTTCCCGCTGCTCCACGAGCGGGAGGCCACGATGCACCCCGAGGCCGTCCCGTACGTCGCCCGAGCGCACTACCAGCCGTTCATCGACCGAGCGATCCTGACCAGCCAGTGCCACGTCCTGCGGCGGCACCCGCGGCGTTACCTCGGGTCGTTCGCGGCGATGCTCCGCGGGACCTGGCGGAGCCCGAACTTCCTGGTCGGCGGGCTCGGGATCTTCCCGAAGGTCGTCCATGCCGCGCGACTGATGGAGCGTGATGGCGTCCAGCACGTCCACTGCCATTTCGCGACCCACCCCGCCCTGGCCGGGTTCCTGATCCATCGCCTGGTCGGGATCCCGTTCTCGTTCACGGCCCATGGATCGGACCTGCACGTCGACCGGACGATGCTGTGCGAGAAGGTCGACGAGGCGGCCTTCACGGTCACGATCTCCGAGGACAACCGGAAGGTCTTCGAGCGCGAGTGCGGCGGGCCGATCGCGACCCTCGAGGTCATCCACTGCGGCGTCGATACGGCGGTGTTCCACCCGGTCCCGCGCGCGACCCCGCGCGAGGATCGCCTGTCGATCCTGTCGATCGGCACGCTCCACGAGGTCAAGGGCCAGACCCACCTGATCGAGGCCTGCCGCCGCCTCGCCGCGGATGGCGTCCCGTTCGTCTGCCGGTTCGTCGGGGACGGACCGGACCGGGCGAGCCTTGAGCAGCAGGTCGCCGCCGCCGGCCTGACCGACCAGGTCGAGTTCCTCGGGCAGCGGACACGGACCGAGATCGCGCGGCTGCTGACCTCGAGCGACGTGCTCGTGGCGCCGAGCGTGCCCACGCGCGGCGGCAAGCGCGAGGGGATCCCGGTCGTGCTGATGGAGGCGATGAGCTCGGGGCTGCCGGTCGTCGCGAGTGCCCTGTCGGGGATCCCCGAGCTGGTCGTCGACGGCTCGTCGGGCTTGACGGTCCCGCCGGGCGACGCCGCGGCGATCGCGGCGGCATTGCACCGGCTTCACGACGATCCGGAGCTACGCGGTCGCCTCGGCGCGGCCGCCCGCGACCGGGTGGTCGCCGAGTTCGACGTCGACCGGAACGCCGGTCGGCTGATCGCCCGGATCAGGGCAGCCGGCGCCGGCGGCCCGGCGCTCGGTCGGACCGCTGTCCGATGATCAGGCTCGTCTTCTGGTCCGCCGTCGTCACGATCGCGTACAGCTATGTCGGCTATCCGCTCCTGGTCCTGGCCCGCGCCGCGGCGCGTCCGCGCCCCGCTCGGGCGGCTCCGATCGAGCCGTCGGTCAGCGTGGTCCTGGCCGCCAGGAACGAGGCGGGGGCGATCGGCGCCCGGCTCGACAACCTGATCGCGCTCGACTACCCCGCCGACCGGCTGGAGATCGTGGTGGCCTCGGATGGCTCCGAGGATGGCACGGTGGCGATCGGGCGCGGATATGCGGATCGTGGCGTCCGGGTGCTGGCCCTCGACCGGATCGGCAAGGCCGACGCGCTGAACGCCGCCGTCGCGGCGGCGACCGGCGAGATCCTGGTGTTCACCGACGCCAACACGATGTTCGAGTCCCGGGCCCTCCGTGCGCTCGTGGCGCCGTTCGCCGATCCGGAGGTCGGCGGATGCGCCGGCGACCAGCGATACCTGCCGGCCGGTGGTAAGGCGACCGAGGCGGCCGGTGAGCGGAGCTACTGGGACTTCGATCGGCAGGTCAAGCTGGCCGAGAGCACCGCCGGCAGCACGGTGTCGGCGACCGGGGCGATCTACGCCATCCGGCGCGAGCTCTTCCAGCCGGTGATCGCCGGGGTGACCGACGACTTCATCACCTCGACCGCGGTCATCGACCAGGGTCGTCGCCTCGTGTTCGTGCCACATGCCGTCGCCTGGGAGCCGGTCGCCCCGTCGAACGGCCTCGAGTACCGCCGCAAGGTCCGGATCATGACCCGTGGCCTGCGGGGCGTCGCCGCACGACGCTCGCTGCTCGATCCACGGCGGACCGGCTTCTACGCCATCCAGCTCGTGTCCCACAAGGTCCTGCGCCGGATGATGGCGGTCCCACTCCTCGTCGTGGCCTTTGGCGCACCGCTCCTGTGGGGCCAGGGTCTCGTCTACCAGCTGACCACGCTGGGGGCGGCGGCGGTCGCCGGGCTCGGCACCGTCGGGCTGGCTGCCCCGGCGTCGCGTGTCGGCCGACAGCGGATCGCCGGGCTCGCGTCGTTCTTCCTGCTGGTCAACGTCGCCTCGCTCGAGGCCGCCTGGAACCTGGTGAGCGGCCGTCGGATCGATCGCTGGGAGCCGCGCCGGACCATCGACGGAGTGGCCGGCACGGGCGACGCCACCGATCCGAGCGAGCCGCTCGAGGCCGCGCCACGACGATGAGCGAAGGGACGTATCCGACGGATCCGCGACCCGCTGCGTCGGCTGCCCGGCCGGTCGCACCGGTCGGCCCCCGGTTCCGCTGGCCGCCGATCATCGTGACCCTGCTCGCGGTGGGTGCCTGCGCCGTCATCGGCGCGGTCGCGGCTGACCGGCCGATCATCGCCGTCGCCGGGCTGGCCGCCATGCTCCTGGGCCTCGCCTCGGCGATCCGACCCGAGGTCGCCACCCTTATCGTGGTCTTCCTGCTCTACAGCAACGCCGCGGTCATCGCGGTGACGCGGTTCGGCGCGCCGGTGTTCGTCGGTGCCGTCGTCCCGATGATCCTCGTCGTCCCGCTCGGCTACGAGCTCCTGATCAAGCGCAACAAGGTCGTCATCACGCCCGCGTTCCCGTGGGTGGTCGGCTTCCTGCTGGTCCAGATCCTCGGCGTCCTGTTCGCGCGCGACATGTCGGACGCGATGAACGGGCTCACGACGTTCCTGCTCGAGGGCGTCGGTCTGTATCTCCTGGTCGTCAACGTCGTGCGCACCCCGGCCGCGATGCGCAACGTGATCTGGACGCTGCTCGCCGTCGGCGCCTTCCTCGGTGGCCTGTCCGTCTACCAGGCGCTGACCGGCACCTATGCGAACGACTATCTCGGGTTCGCCCAGTCGGACGCGACGAACGACCTCGGGATCGTCGTCAAGGGCCTGGCCCGGCTGGCCGGCCCGATCGGGGAGAAGAACCGCTACGCCCAGATCATGCTGATGCTGGTCCCGCTCGCGCTCTTCCAGGCGTGGACCGAGAAGCGACGGGTGCTGAAGATCGCCGCGTACGTCGTGGCGGTCCTGGTGTCCGGGGCGGTGATCCTGACGTTCTCGCGCGGAGCGGCGGTCGGCTTCGCCCTGGTCATCTTGATCATGACCATCCTGCGCTACATCAAGCCGATCCAGCTGTTCGCGGTCCTCCTCCTGGCCGTCTCGCTGCTGATCGCGGTGCCCCAGTACGCCGACCGGTTGACGAGCCTCAGCGCCATCGTCGATACGGTCGCGAGCGGAGGCGACACGACCAATCAGGCCGACAACTCGATCACCAGCCGGGCCACCGAGAACCTCGCCGCCCTGGCGGTCTTCTCCGACCACCCCCTGATCGGGGTGGGACCCGGCGAGTTCAGCGCGTTCTACCGCCAGTACGCCAACGACGTCGCGATCAACGTCAAGGCCGAGGACCGGCAGGCCCACAACCTGTACCTGGCCACCGCCGCCGAGACCGGCATCCTGGGGCTCATCTGCCTGATGGCTGTCCTGCTGGTGACGCTCTGGGAGCTCGCCAAGGCGCGCCGGAAGTGGCTCGGCCGCCGGACGGACCTGGCCAACATGGCCACCGCCTTCAGCCTCTCCGTGGTGACCTACATGACCACCGGGATCTTCCTGCACCTGTCCTATGCGCGCTACTTCTGGCTGATCATGGCTCTCGCCGGTGCGGCCGCCGTCATCGCGCTGGCCGAGCCGGACCCGGACGAGAAGCCGAAGGTCCACGCCGAGCCCTACCGAGGACCGCGGGTCAACCCCTAGGCGGCGGTACCGGGCGGGACGGCGGCGGGCCGAGTCCGCGCGAGGGGCCGAGTCCGCGCGAGGGGCCGAGTCCGCCCGAGGGGCCGAGTCCGCCGACGGGCCGTGCACCCGGCCGTGGCCCTGGGTCGTCCCGGCGGCGGGGGCCTTGCCACGTCTCGTGCGGTAGCGCGGCCGGGTACCGTGAATCGAAACGGCGCGGTCCCGGGCCCGAGGGCCAGGACCGCGCCGTCCGCTGGCGCGAGGGTCAGCGACCGATCACTTGAAGTAACCGGTGACGTCGAACAAGAGGCCGGTGGTCGCCCCGGACGACGCCTTGTAGACCGCATTGAGCACACCACTCGGGCCCAAGGCGACCGTGACGCCGTTGGCACGGTTGTCGTTGATCGGGAAGTTGAGGGTCGAGGTATTCGTCCCGGCGACAGGGGCCAGGATGATGTACCCCTTGGCCGTCTGAGCCGTGACCGTCAGGTTGCCGGTAACGGCGGTCGCGGTGTTCGGGATGGCCGCGCCATCGGTGACCTGGAAGTTCTTGGCCGTGTTGGCGTGGAACGTCGTGGTCCCCGTCCCGTTCCGCGTGTCGAGGACGCGGGTCGGAGAGAGCGGGAAGTAGCTGGCGCCCGAGGTCCCGGGCAGGAAGTAGCCGGTGACATCGAACAGGAGCTGGGTCGTCGAGCCCGACACGGCCTTGTAGACCGCGTTGAGCTTGCCGCCCGCGCCCAGCGCGACGGTCACGCCGTTGGCGCGGTTGTCGTTGACCGGGAAGTTGAGGGTCGAGGTGTTCGAGCCCGCGGCCGGCGCGAGGATGATGAAGCCCTTGGCGGTCTGCGCGGTCACCGTCAGGTTGCCGGTGACAGCGATCGCCGCATCCGGGATGGTCCCGCTCGGACCGTTCGTGACCTGGAAGTCCTTGGCCGTGTTGGCGTGGAAGATCGTGGTCCCGGTCCCGTTCCGCGTGTCGAGGACGCGGGTCGGGGAGAGCGGGAAGTACGAGGCCCCACCACCACCGTTGACGAAGTAGCCCGTCACGTCGAACAGGAGCCCGGTGCTCGTGCCAGACGCGGCCTTGTAGACCGCGTTGAGCTGACCGGTCCCGCTCAGGGCGACCGTCACGCCGTTGGCGCGGTTGTCGTTGACCGGGAAGTTGAGGGTCGAGGTGTTCGAGCCGGCGGTCGGGGCCAGGATGATGTACCCCTTTGCCGTCTGGGCCGTGACCGTCAGGTTGCCGGTGACGGCGATCGCGTTGTTCGGGATCGTCCCGCCGTTGGTGACCTGGAAGTCGCGGGCGACATTCGCCTTGAACGGGCCGGTGAGCCCGACGTTATGCCGCGTGTCGAGGACACGGGTCGGAGCGATCGCCGTGTAGGTGGCCCCAGGCGGGACCGACACCGTGATGTAGCCGGACTTGGTCACGGCGTCGGTGCCGAGCGCATTCGTCACGGTCAGCGACACGTCGTAGGTGCCCGGGTTGTAGGTGTGGGTCGGGTTCTGGAGGGTCGACGTGGCGCCGTCGCCGAACGTCCACGCCCAGCTCGCCGGCGTTCCGGTCGACGCGTCCGTGAACGCGACGTCGAGCGGGCCGACGCCAGAGGTCGGGGTCGCGCTGAAGTCGGCGACCGGGACGAAGGGGCAAACCGAGCCGGCGCAGCCGTGCAGATAGGTCCGGGTCGGGATGTTGGCGGCGAGGACGATGATCCCCGACGCCGGCGTGGTGATCTGCTTGGTGGATGTCGAGTTGTTGATGTTGCCGTTGGCGGTGCTGCTGATGAACGGCGTGCCGATCGAGGCCGCGCCGAAGTTCAGCGTCGTCAGCGGCGCCTGGCGCCGGGTGATCAGGTAGTGGCCGACGCCCGCGCCGGTGTCGGTGATGAAGACGTCGGCCTCGTTGGCCTCGGAGTCGAGCACGAGCACGGGCCGCGTCCCGTTCTGGTTGACGGTCGAGACGGTGTGGGTCGCCCACGCGCCGGCTGCCGCGGCATTGCCGGTCCGGGCGAGGACCTCGATGAGCGGGTCGGTCCCGGTGACCCGGCTCGTCTTGACGGCCGCGATGAAGCGCCCGCTGGCGTCGGTCTTGACGCTGACGTGTCCGTCGGCCGTGGCGGTCCCGGCGCCGCCGAAGGCGGTCTCGCGTGTGCCCCATGTCCCGTCAGCGTCGCCGTCCTTGTGGCCGGCGAAGTAGAAGGCTTCCTCACCGGCGGTCTGGTTGCTCCACAGGACCCCGACGCCATCGGTGCCGGCGACCGAGATCGCCGCCATGTCGTCGGTGGTCGGGGCCGTGCCCTGGCCCGGGACGGTGAAGGGTGCGGTCCAGGTGGTCGAGCCGCTGAGTGAGGTCGAGTGGAGGACCTTGACGTTGGCTGGCGCCGGCCTGGCCGCGTTCGGGTCGATCTGCTGCAGGTACGACACCCAGAGGCTGCCGTTCGGTGCCCTGGCGATGGTCGCGGCGATCGTGCCGGAGGCCTTTATCGGAGCGCCGGGATCTGGGCTGTTGGACGCGAGGACCTTGTAGTTGCCCGCGCTGGCCCCATTCAGGTCGACCGGGGAGTACGCATGGGTGGTCGTGTTGTAGCTGAACTTGAAGAGCCGCAGGTCGCCGCTCGGCGACCAGTTCCGCTTGTAGTCGTACGAGGAGACGATCCACAGGTTGACGCCGTCCCAGAAGGCGTCGGCGCTCGAGCGGTTCCGGTTGTCGACCTCAGGCGCCGACGCGCCGGTCGTCCAGGCCTGGGTGGCCATGTTGAAGCTCTGGATCCGGTACGTGCCGTTGGCGGTCGATCCCTTGTCGAACAGGATCCCCCACCACTTCCCGTCGTTGAACCAAACCTTGCTCTGGTTACGGAACGAGGTGACGTCGTCGCCACCCGTGCCGTCGACATCGGGCTTGTACACGAAGTCCGTGAAGCCCGGACCGGGGGTGGCCGGCGCCGCCGCGACCGGGGCGATCGTGAACAGCCCCATCCCGAGGATCGCGACGAGCGATGCGACCAGGGCCCTCAGACCCGGTCGCGAGCGGCGGACGCTTCGAGCGCTGGACGGCATCAAGGATTCCCCCTGCAGTGGGTTGGAAGGGACGCGCGCCCGCGCGTCGAGACGATGGGCGGATGGTACCTGACGTTCGTCGAAAATGGTCCCAACCACCGGTTGAATTTGTTGTTCAGTCGCAACGCGAGGTCATCGGGCGGTCTACGAGGCCCCGCCGGCCAGCGCGCCGAGCCGCTCCGTCAGCCGCAGGTTCTCCCGGTAGTCGATCGGCACCTCGACCAGGGCCGGGCCCGGGACGTCGAGCGCTCGCATCAGCGTCGGGTAGAGGTCGGCGGAAGACCCGACCCGGAAGCCGGCGATCCCGAAGCTCTCGGCGTAGGCGACGAAGTCCGGGTTGCCGAACTCGACGCCGAACGGCCGACCGAATTCTTTGCGCTGCTTCCAGTCGATCAGCCCGTAGCCGTCGTCCCGCCAGATGACCACCGTGACGTTCGCGCCGATCCGGCGCGCCGTCTCGAGCTCCTGACTATTCATCAGGAAGCCACCGTCCCCGCACAGGGCGACCACCCGTCGCTCGGGATGGACGAGCTTGGCCGCGATCGCCCCCGGGAGCGAGATCCCCATCGCGGCGAAGCCGTTCGAGATGATCACGGTGTTCGGCTGGTAGGCCTGGTAGAGGCGGGCGACCCAGATCTTGTGGGCGCCGACGTCCGACACCACGATGTCGTCCGGTCCGAGCGCCCGGCGCAGGTCGGCGATCGCCTTCTGCGGCTTGACCGGGAAGCCGTCGTCCGCCTCGTACGCCTCGAGGTCGCGGAGCAGCGCGAACCGGAGGTCGGCGTTGACCAGGGTCTCCTTCGATTCGTGACGTTCGGTCGCGTCACGACCACCGATGCCCAGCGGCAGCAGCGCATCGAGCAGGCGCCGGAGCGTCCCGCCGATCTCGCCGATGAGCTCGATCGTCGGACGGTACTGGGCGTCCACCTCGGCGGGCTGGGTGTCGATGTGGACGATCGGCTTGGAACCGTCCGGGTTCCAGCGGCTCGGGGCGTACTCCACGAGGTCGTAGCCGACCGACACGACCAGGTCCGCCCGGTCGAAGCCGGTCAACACGTGGTCGCGCGCCTGGAGCCCGACGGCCATGAGCGACAGGTGGGACCGGTCGTCGACGGCGCCCTTGCCCATGAACGTGACCGCGACCGGGACGTGGAGGCCGCGGGCCAGCGCTCGGAGGCCGTCGGAGGCGTGCTGGCGGAGGACGCCGTTGCCGGCCAGGATGATCGGCCGGCTCGATGTCGAGATGAGCCGCGCCGCGTGAGCGATCGCCTCGTCGGTCGGCTCCGGGAAGTACGTCTTGGTGGGAAGGAGCGGCCGGACGACGTCGCCCGACTCGGGCGGCGACGCCGCAAGGTTCTCGGGCAGCTCGATATGGGTGGGCCCCGGCTTCTCGAGCTCGGCCACCCGGAACGCCTTGCGGACGATCTCGGGGATCGCGTCGATCCGCTCGACCCGCGCGTTCCACTTCGTGACGGGGTCGAACATCCGGACGATGTCGACCAGCTGGTGGGCTTCCTTGTGGAGCTTGTCCGACCCGGTCTGGCCGGTGATCGCGACCATCGGGGCACGATCGAGGTAGGCGTCGGCGACCCCCGTGACAAGGTTCGTCGCGCCCGGGCCGAGCGTCGACATGGCCACCGCCGAGACCCCGGTCAGCCGGCCGTGGACGTCGGCCATGAACGCCGCGCCCTGCTCGTGGCGCGTCGTGACGTGGCGGATGCGCTCGGACCGGCTGAGAGAGTCGAGGACGTCCATCGTCTCCTCGCCCGGGACCGAGAAGACATAGGCGCAACCCTCCGCTTCGAGGCACTCGACGAGAAGGTCGGCGGCGGTCCGGATCGGCCGGTTCGAAGCAGGCATTGGCGGCGAGTGTACGGCAGCCACGCGCCGCGGGCCGCCACTCAGAAGTCGATGTCGCTCGCCCCGCTCTCGGTCCGCGCGGTCGTCGAGCAGGCGTTGCCCGCGGCGTCGGTCGCCGTCGCGCTCGGCGTCCAGACCATGGCCCCGGCGGCGGCGTTGGTGCGGACCGTGCCGCTCGTCTGGGCGGTCAGGCTCACCGTGACGGTCGTCCCGCTCTGGACCATCGTTCCCGTGAAGACGGTGGCTGCGGTGACGTAGTTGCCGGCCGTGGCGACGCTGCCGAGCGGGAGCTGGGCGGTGTTGCCGGCGTTCCACACGGTCACCGGGTCGTTCGAGGCGCTGTTCGCGATCCGGACGGTCACGGTCGTGGACGCACCCGTCCAGCCCGCCAGGACCGTTTCGGGATCGATCCGCTCGCTGAACGTGTAGACGACGGTGTCGCCGGCATCGGGCCGACCGGCCGTCCCACCGTTCGTCGTCTGTATATCCGAGGCGGACGGGGCGGTCGTGTCGACCACGACGCTGAACGTGCTCTTCGTGGCGACGTTACCGTTGGCGTCGGTCGCCCGGATCGAGTAGCCGTATGTCCCGGCGGGCTTGGCGTCCGCGGTCAGCGCGGCACTCCGCCAGCCGTAGCTGACGCCGCCGACCGTGTACGAGCCCGCGGTCAGGGTGACCGCCGTGCTGCCCGCCTTGATCGCACTCACGTCGGCGGTGACCGTCGCCACGCCGCTCGCTCCCGCACCTGCGTCCGTCACGTTGGCGTAGACATAGAAGCTCGCGCTCGGCTTGATCGAGCCCGGCAGGTACTGGGTCGTCTTCGAGATCACGCTCGTCCCGATCGTCGGGGCGGCCGAGTCCCGCGCCGCCGAGACGGGTCCCGCGTCGACGCTCTCCCAGCCCTGGTAGGCCGCTCGGACCGTGTACCAGTAGATCCCGTCGGCGGGCGTGTCGGTGTAGCTGACGGCCGTCCGGGGCGTGACCGTCGCGATCTGGCTGTACGGACCGCCCGAGGCCGTCGCCCGGTAGACGTGGTAGCCGGTCGCCCAGGCCTTCGCGGTCGCGGTCCACGACAGGCCGATCGATGCGACCCCACCGACCGCGCTGAGCCCGGTCGGTGGCGACAGCGTGTCCGTCGTGAAGGTGCCGGTGGCAGCCGCGCTGCTCGTGGACGCGGCAAGCGACGACGACGTCGACCCGATCGCGAGCACGGTGACGCCCACGATCAGGGCGATCGCCACCCAGGGCCGCCACACCCGGGCTGCTCGGGGGGTCATCGGACCCGGCTCAGACCGACCCGCGGCCGCGGGATCGACTCACGCGGGCGGCACGGTGCCGGGCGATCCGTCCCTCGAGTCGGAGCGGATCGTGGCCGCGCCCGAACGACCGCGCCGAGAGCAGAACGGGGCGAGGCCCGCGCGGTTCGAGGGTCTCGAGCAGGTCCGCCAGCACGATCAGGCTGAGACCAAGACCGATCACGAAGATCACCCCGGCCGGGATCGACAGGAGCGCAAGCAGGTATCCGGCGTAGGGGATCGACCACGCGACCCGCCCGACGACCGACGAGATCGGGACGGTCGCCGGGTCCGGCGCGAGGTTGGCATCCCCCTTCGTCTCGACGTACGGCACGCCGTCGAGCTCCAGCGTCCGGGTCACGCGGTGGGTGAACAGCGCAGAGGTCGGGCCGACCCGGACCTCCACGACGTCGCCGATGACCGGCCCCCCGCCAGGGATCGGCTCGATCACCGCGGCGGACCCCATCGGCAGGGACGGCTCCATCGACGGGCCGCCCACGATCAGCGTCGGACGGCCGACCAGGGGGAGGCCGCGTCCGAGGAACACACCGAGCAGCACGAGCCCGACGAGGACCACGACGGCCGCGTCGAGCCCCCGGCGGACCAGCCTGATCGGACCCGGACCGATGTTCACGATCATCCCTTCGAGTGGGGCGGCCGGGTGGTGCCCGGCCGCCACTCGCCTACGGGTTGTTCTGGGTCTGTTCGGCGGCGAAGGTGAACGTCGTGGTGGTCGTGGCTCCCTGGAAGGCGTCGCCGGTCGCCAGCGGCAGTGACCATGCGAAGCAGAGCTGCTCGTTGGCGCCCGACGCCAACGTCCGGTCGCCGGCCTGCGCGCCCTGGGTGGGATCGCCGATGGCGGCACCGTTGAGCGTCCCGCTATAGACCGAGGTCGTCCCCGCGCACGCACCGGTCTTGACCGTGAGCTGGAGCTGGCCACGGAGGTTCTTCGTGTCGGCGTTGGTGCTCACGCTGCTCATCGCATAGCGGAGCGCACCGGTCCCGGTGTTGCTCACCGTGACGGTCTGGCTTCCAGAATCCCCTGGCAGGATGCCGGCCACGGTGAACATCGTCGCGGGGTTCACGCCGAGGACGATCGTCCCGGTCGTGAACGCGCCGGTCGACGTCTGACTCGACGTGAAGACGGCGAGCGAGAAGACGCCGGCTCCGGTCGTCGCCACGGCGAGACCAAGAAGCACCGCGAGCAGTCGGCGCCGGCGGCGGCGCGGAAGCGGATCGGGAGTGACGGCCTGGGTCTGGATCTGCATGACGCGCGCAACCTCAGCACTGGTCCGCCCGGCGGGTGCCGAGCTCCGGAGAGCGATGTCGACCGAGCTGAAGCGGAACGGAGGGGATCGCGTGGGTCCCGTCGCCGGTCGGGTCCATCTCACCCCACAAGCGCACTAGTCCACCAGACGACGGGTGGGCTAGCGGGACCGGTACCTTCGTCCCGGGCCACGCTCGGATGCCCCGCTCGGAGGTGCCCCCCGGCACCGGATCGGGCTCAGCCGGTCGGCGGATCCGCGCCGCCGGCCGGGTCGGGCCGGGTCGCCTCGTAGCGCCGGTCGCGCCAGGCGAGGGCCGCCTTCAGCCCGTCCCGGCGGACGATGGCATCCCACTCCCGCTGCTCAGGGGTGTCGGCGGCGTTGATGATCGCTCCAAGGTCGAGACCGAGCGCCACCGCCTCGTCGAGACCCGCCGAACGCTGCGCCCGATTGAGCATCAGCTTCGTCAACCGCAGGACCTCCGGCGGGGTGCGAGCGATCCGGTCGGCCAGCCCGTCGACCATGGCCGCCAGCTGGTCCATCTGAACCACCCGATTGACCAGCCCGATCCGCTCCGCCTCGGTCGCGTCGATCAGGTCGCCCGTGAGGAGGAGCTCGCGGGTCTTCTTCTGGCCGATCAGCGACGGCATCAGCAGGGTGACCGGGGCGGAGCCGTAGCGGATCTCCGGTTCGCCGAGCATGGTCCCCTCGGCCGCGACGATGAGATCGCAGGCCATCGCCAGCTCCAGGCCGCCGGCCAGGCAATAGCCGTGGACCTGGGCGATCACCGGCTTCGGGCAGGCCCACACCCGCATCGTGACCTCGACGTCACGCGCCAGGAGATCGTGCCACTGGAGCGGGCCCTCGATCCGCTCGTCGACCTCCTCGTTCAGGTCGTAGCCGGCGCTGAATGCCCGGCCGGCTCCTTCGATCACCACGACCCGGACCGTGGGATCGGCGCCGGCGTCGGCGATCGCCCGGTCGAGGGCCTCGACCAGCTCGTGACTGAGCGCGTTCAACTTGTCCGGGCGGTCGAGCACCAGGCGGACGCCCCACGACGTCCGCACCGTCCGGAGGACCCCGCCGTCAGTCACCGTCGGTGCCGGCCAGGACGACCAGGGCGTCCACTGCGAGCGCGCCGGAGGCCGACACGACGACCGGGTTGAGGTCCACCGCGACGATGGCGGGTCGTTCCCAGGCAAGGCGGCCGAGCGCGACGAGAAGGCGCGCCACGCTATCGCGGTCGATCTCGGGACGGCCGCGCGCACCGCCCAGGAGCGACGCGCCACGTAGCGAGGCGAGCATCGCGAGGGCATCCGTGTGCGACACCGGGGCGAGCCGGATGGCAGCATCATCGAGGACCTCGGCGAAGATCCCCCCGAAGCCGACGAGGACGGCCGGGCCGAACAGCGGATCCCGGGTCATCCCGACGATCAGCTCGATCCCCGGATCGGCCATCGGCTCGATGAGCACGCCGCGGACCGCTGACCCGAGCCCTCGGCCGACATCGAGCAGTCCGGCCACCGCATCCCGGACGGCCGCGCTCCCGACGAGCCCGACCCGGACCCCACCGACATCGCTCTTGTGGTCGAGGCCCTCGGCGTCGAGCTTGGCGACCAGCGGGCGCTCGCCGGATCGGCGGGCGATCGCTGCGGCGGCATCGACATCGACGGCTCGTTCGGCATCGACGACCGCGACACCGGCGGCGCGGAGGAGCGCGAGGCTGTCGAATTCGGACAGGGACCGCCAACCCCGCTCCGCGTCGGCGTCCGGGGCTGCATCGGGCGCGACCTCGCCGCCGTCGTCGTGCCCGTAGCGGGTCCGGTCATCGGCCAGGCCGGGCCAGGTCGGCCGAGCGGGACCGCTCGCCAACCGGTCGATCCGCCGACGCTCCCACCAGGCACGCCGGGCGATCGCCACTTCGGCCTCGCGCGCCCCACGCAGCAGCGGGATCCCGCCGGCCGCATCGAGCATCACCTTCACCTCCGGCGTCGGTTCGCCGCTCGTCAGCGAGATGTAGACCGGCAGGATGTCGGGTCGATCGGTCGTCGCCTCGATGAGGGCGCCCGTGACCGTCTGCGCGACGCCCACCTCACCCGGCAGCGACCGGTACGGGAAGTCGTGGACGATCGCCAGCACGTCATATGCGCCGGAGTCCGCGAACCCACGGAACGCCGCGGGGTAGCAGATGGCCTCGTCCGCGGCACCCCACGGATCGATCGGGTTGCCGATGTAGCCCATCGTCGGGAGGTCGCGGAGGATCGCGGCTCGGGCGGCATCCGGGACCGCGGGCAGGTCGAGGCCGGTCTCCTCGGCGAGATCGGCGATGAGTGAGGCCTCACCGGTCGACACGGTCACCACGCCCGTCCTCCCGCGCCCGACCGAGCGACCCATCCGACGGCAGCCGGCGTGCAGCTCGGCGGCCTCGAGCAGCTCATCCAGGTCCGCACAGCGGATCACGCCGGCCGCGGCGAGCGCCGCATCCGTGACCCGGTCCTCGCCGGCGATCGAACCGCTATGCGCCACGGCGGCCTGCTGGGCCTGGGCGGACCGACCGACCTTGACCGCGAGGATCGGCTTGCCGAGCTGGAGCGCGCGATCGGCGAGCGCGAGGAACCGCTCCGGCCGCTTGAAGCCCTCGACGAACAGGATGACGGTGTGGGTCTCCGGATCGTCGAGCGAATGGGCCAGGTAGTCGCACACGTCCAGGACGACCTCGGCCCCGCTGCCCACGATCCGGCTGAAGCCGATCCGCGTCCCCGAGTGGATGAACGCATCCGTGACGCTGCCGCTCTGGGCGATCCCGGCGACGCCGCCGCGCGGCAGCCACGGGTTGACGTCGCCGATGTAGAGCGCCGCGCTCGTCGTCCAGTCGACCATGCCCATGCAGTTCGGACCGAGGATCGCGAGCCCGTGGCGAAGGGCGATCTCGCGGACGTCCCGCTGCATCCGGGCCGCCGCCTCGCCGCCCTCGACGACCCCACCACCGGGGATCAGCACCGCGCGCGCGCCGACGTCGGCCGCCTGCTGGGTGACCTTGGTCGCGCGGGCCGGATTGACCGCCGCCAGGACCGCATCCGGGATCTCCGGCAGGGATGCCAGGTCCGGGTAGCACGGTCGACCCCACGCCTCGGTGTAGTTCGGGTTGACCAGGTGGCAGCGCGTCGCGCTGCCCATCACGGCCAGGTTATTGAGGATCGTCGGCGTGAGGTCCGAACGAGGCGAGGCCCCGACGATCGCGATCGAGCGCGGTGCGAACAGCGGCCCGAGATCGATGTCCGGCCGGGCCTCGGGAGCCCCGGACGACGGGTCCGCCGTGTCGATCATCCCTGCCCGACGACCCGACCGACCCCGCGCTTCTCGAGCGCCCGGGCGATGATCAGCCGCTGGATCTCGCTGGTCCCTTCCCAGATCCGGTCGACCCTCAGCTCGCGGAAGAACCGCTCGGCCGCGAATTCACGCATGTAGCCGCGGCCGCCGAACACCTGGACGACGCGATCGGCGCAGCGGAACGCCGCCTCCGATGCGAACAGCTTGGCGAGCGACGCCTTGGCGTGGACGACCTTCGGGTCCTCGCCGGCGTCGACCAGCCAGGCCGCCTCACGGGTCAGGAGGCGTGCCGCGCTGGCGTCGGCGGCGGAGTCCGCGAGTGGGAAGCTCACGCCCTGGAAGTCGTAGATCCGCTGGCCGAACTGGACCCGCTCGGTAGCCCACCCGACGGCCAGCTCCAGAAGACGTTCCATGGCCCCACTGCAGCGCGCCCCGATGTGGATCCGCTCCTCGACGAACCACTCGTTGGTCAGCTCGTCCGCCGCGCCGACGGTTCCGAGCACGGCCGTCGCGGGGACCCGGACATCCTCGAGGAGGAACTGCGGATGGCGGTCGGCGAAGGTGTGCATGTAGTCCGGATCGTGCTTCTTCGTGACCCCGGGCAGGTCGTAGTCGACGAGGAACAGGGTCGGCAGTCGGCGCTCGCCGTCGACCACGTTGCAGTGGAAGATCATGAAGTCGGTGTCGTCCGGGCCGGTGACGAACCACTTCTCCCCGTTCAGGACGTACTCCCCGGTCGACGCGTCGCGGATCGCGGTCGACGCGAGGGTCCGCGGATCGGACCCCGCCCCGTCCTCGGTGACGGCATACGAACCGGACCGCTCGCCGCGCATCGAGGGGTCGAAGTAGCGCCGCCGCTGGTCGGGGTCGCAGTGGATCAGCGCGTTGTAGGGACCCGGGATATACGACCACAGACCACCGGTGACCTGACCCAGCTGCTCGTGGACGAGCACCTGGTCGAGTGCCGACCACCCCTGGCCGCCGAGCTCGGACGGGAACGATCCGCCGTGGAGGTTCGCCGCGATCGCGGCCTTCCGGAGTCCCCGCCCGATCTCCGGCGCGAGCGTGCCGCCGGCCCGCTCGAACTCGACCTCGAGGGGCTGGAGGACGTCGGTGACGTACCTCCGCGCCCGTGCCTGGAGCTCGAGCTGGGCGGGGCTGAGGGTCAGGTCCATCCGGACGATGGTGAGGCGCGCTCCGTGGGTCCGACCGCGACGTCCCGGGCGACGGAACGGGCTACTGCGGCTGGGCCACGACCATGATCCGGATCTCGGTCATGTCCTCGATCGCCCAGCGCAGGCCCTCGCGCCCGAGCCCGGAGTCCTTGACCCCGCCGTACGGCATGTGGTCGATCCGGTAGGTCGGGACGTCGTTGACGATGACCCCGCCGACCTCGAGCCCTTCGAACGCTCGCCAGCTGTTGGCCAGATCGTTGGTGAAGACGCCCGTCTGCAATCCGAACATCGAGTCGTTGACCTGGCGGATGGCATCCTCGAAGTCGCTGAACGGGTAGGCCACCACCAGCGGCGCGAACGCCTCGTTCGAGCAGACCTGGGCCGTGACCGGCGTGTCGGTCAGGATGGTCGGCGGGAAGAACGTCCCATCGGCCGTCCCACCGAGGTGAAGCTTGCCCCCGAGTGCGACGGCCTCGTCCACCCAGCGCTGGGTCCGGGCCGCGGCGTTATCGTCGACCATCGGCCCGAGGTCGGTGGTCGGGTCGGACGGATCGCCCAGCTTGAGGCCGCGAGCGCCCTCGACGAACTTCGCCATGAATGGCTCCCAGACGTCCTCGTGGATGAACATCCGCTGGACGCTGATGCAGACCTGGCCGGCGTACGCGAAGGCGCCGACGAGCGTCCGTCGGACGGCCCAGTCGAGATCCGCGCTGCGGTCGACGATGACGCCGGCGTTGCCGCCCAGCTCGAGGACGACCTTCTTCTTGCCGGCCCGCGCCTTCATCCGCCACCCCACCGACGGCGAGCCGGTGAACGTCAGCAGCTTGAATCGCTCGTCCTCGACCATCCGGTCGCCGAGCTCGCGGGTCATCGGCAGGATGCTGACGGCTCCGGGCGGGAGCCCGGCCTCGGCCACGATCTCGCCCACCGTCAACATGGTCAGCGGGTCCTTGCTCGGCGGCTTCAGGACGATCGAGCAGCCGGCGGCGATCGCGGGCGCGAGCTTGTGCGCCGCGAGGTTGAGCGGGAAATTGAACGGCGAGATCGCGGCCACCGGTCCGATCGGAAACCGGCGGGTCACGCCGAGGCGGCCGCGCGACGCGGGCATCAGATCGAGCGGGATCGTCTCGCCGGTCATCCGCTCGGCCTCCTCGGCACCGAGTCGGAACGTGAGGATCGCTCGGTCGACTTCGACCAGCGAGTCGCGGATCGGCTTGCCGGCCTCCGCGCAGATCAGGGCGCCGAGCTCCTCGCGACGAGCCGCGATCCCCGAGCTGATCTCTCGAAGGATGCGGCCGCGCTCGTACGCCGGCAGGTGACGGGTCTCCTCGAACGCGGTCACGGCCGCCGCGACCGCTGCCTCGTACTGGGCCGGCGTCGCGTGGTACGTCGCGCCGGCGGGGTGTGCCGGGTCGGCCGGGTTGGCGACGACAAGCGGATCGGGCGAGTCCACCCAGGTGCCGGCCAGCAGGATCGGATGGGGATCGGTACCGATCGTCGTGGTCATTCGGAGCTCCTGCTCCCCGGCGGTCGGACGGCCGCCACGTCGGGCGGGGAGACTGTCATCCTACAGACAGTCGGGCGGCGGCATCGGCCGTGAGGCCATCACTCGAGACGCGGCCCGGCATGCCGAAGGAGCCCGGATGTCTCGATCGGTCCCGACCGACAAGCTCGGCGACGCGCTCCGGATCAAGCCCGGGTCGAAGGTCCAGCTCGACCGTTTCGACGCCGGACAGACGCTCGGTCACGACAAGACGTCGGCGCAGAAGGTCGAGGGCGAGCTCGAGGCGAGCCTCACCTCGCTCCAGGAGCGCCTGTGGGCCGAGGCCAAGCACCCGGTCCTGATCGTGCTCCAGGGGATCGACGCAGCGGGCAAGGACGGGACGATCCGGAAGGTCCTGGACGCCTTCAACCCGATGGGCTGCGACGTCACCTCGTTCAAGGTCCCGACCCCGCTCGAGCTCAGCCACGACTACCTTTGGCGCGTCCATTCCCACGTTCCGGCAAAGGGCTCGATCGCGATCTTCAACCGGTCCCACTACGAGGACGTCCTGGTGGTCCGGGTCCACGGGTTCGTCCCGGAGGCCACCTGGCGGAAGCGCTACGACCAGATCAACGACTGGGAACGGACGCTGACCGAGGAAGGCACCACGATCGTCAAGTTCTTCCTCTACATCGACAAGGACGAGCAGAAGCGACGGCTCCAGGACCGGATCGACGACCCGACCAAGAACTGGAAGTTCAAGTCGGGCGACCTGCCGGAGCGGGCGCTCTGGGACGAGTACATCGCCGCCTTCCAGGAGTGCCTCGAGCGCACCTCGACCGACGCCGCGCCGTGGTACCTCATCCCGGCGAACCGCAACTGGTTCCGCAACCTGGCGGTGTCGCGGATCGTCGAGGAGACGCTCGACCGACTCGATCCGCAGTACCCACCCCCGGAGCCCGGCATCGACAAGGTCGTCGTCGACTAGTCCACGCTCGGTCCGACGTAGTCCGACGGTCCCCCGTTCGGAGCGGGACGCACCGGACCAACGGCCCATCGACGAGGCCCTACCGCCTGCGTACGGTCGTGCTGAGTGGATACACGTCTGCGCGGCCTCTGGCCGCT
>JADGQI010000051.1 GCA_017881905.1 Chloroflexota bacterium | reverse complement strand
TGGTCGGCACCAGAGCGGCTGCCACTCCGGACTTCACCGGCGCGGCGGCCGGTGAGGCCAGGGTCGGGCTCGGCCCGGTTGCCGGGTCTGAGGCGCTCGGCCCGGCTCTGCCCGCCTCGACCGTCCTGCGCGAGTACTTCCCGCTCAAGGCGGGCGGCCGCGTCCAGGCGGTGATCGGCGTGTGGCGAGACGCGGGGCCGATCCTGGCGCGGCTCGAGGCCGTCCGTCGCGACGTCATCGTGGTGACCTTGAGCGCCGCCGCCGTAGCGGCCTTCGTCCTGTTCCTTGTCTTTCGAGCAGCCCAAGGCCGGATCTCCCGACAGACGGAGCAGCTCATCGAGGCGACCCGGCGGGACCCGTTGACCGATATGCCGAACCATGGAGCGCTGGTCGAGGAGCTCGCGCGAGCTATCGAGATCGCCCGCAAGGATCGGGAGCCGATCGGCATCGTCCTTCTCGACATCGACAACTTCAGGCTGCTCAATGACACCCACGGCCATGCGGCGGGCGACGAGGCGATCCTGGCGGTCGCGGAGTTGCTCCGGACGGGATCCCCGGGCGGCGCCGTCCACGGACGCTACGGCCCGGACGAGTTCCTCGTCATCGGTCCATCGGCCGACGTCGAGGTCCTTGAGCACACCGTCGACAGGCTTCGATCCATGCTCGCCGAGCGAGCCCTTCAGTTCGGCGACTCGGAGCGGCTGCCGGTCACGATCAGCGCCGGGATCTGCACGTATCCCGGAGATGCCGAGTCGGTCACGGCCCTGTTGACGATCGCGGCGGTCACGCTTCAGGAGGCGAAGGCGAGCGGCGGCGACGCCGTGCGGATCGCCGGGGCAACGCCCGAGATCCCGACCGAGACGCGCACGTTCGATGTGTTCCAGGGTCTGATCCTGGCCGTCGACGGCAAGGATCGCTACACCAAGCGGCATTCCGAGGACGTTGCGCGCTATGGCGTCTTCCTGGCACAACGGATCGGGCTCGACCCCGACACCGTGGACATCGTCCGAGTGGCCGGCCTGCTCCACGACGTGGGCAAGATCGGGATCCCCGACGGGATCCTGCGCAAGCCGGCCGGCTTGACCGCTGAGGAGTACCGCATCGTCAAGCAGCACGTCGCGCTGGGCGACCTGATCGTTCGCGACTTGCCCAACGTCGACCTCATCCGAGCCGGGGTCCGCCATCACCACGAGCGCTGGGACGGCGGCGGCTATCTCGACGGGCTGACCGGCGAGGAGATCCCGCTGATCGCCCGGATCCTGGCGGTCGGCGACGCGTTCTCGGCGATGACGACGACCCGTCCGTACCGTAAGGCGCTCGACGTTCGAGAGGCCCTGATGCGCCTCGAGGATGCGGCGGGGAGCCAGCTCGAGGAACGGCTGGTGGCCGCCTTCGTGGATGGCATCAGGACCGCCGCCGGGGCTCCACTCCCGGGAGCGGACGCGGCGCCGGCCCGACTCTGGACCCCCTATAGCAAGGTCGCTTGAGGTGATTCCCGCATCGCGCCCCGCCGGTCGGCGTCACCGGCTGCTGGGGCCGGTCGCGGCGTTGGCCGCCTTCCTCATCCAGGCCCAGGCAGTCGCCGCCGCCGGGGGTTGGACGCTCACAGCCACACCGCAGACGATCGTGGCCGGGTCCTCGTCCAGCGTCCGACTGTCGATCCAGGACACATCGTCCGCGGACACCAACGACATCGGCTGCGTCAAGGTCACCATTCCCGCGACGTTCACGGTCGGGAGCCCGTCCGTGGTCTCCGTCAGCAGTGGGCGCGATTGGTCGGCCCATCGGTCGGGGCACACCGTCTCTGCTATCGCCGATTCCAACGGGGACCGCCTGCGCGGAGATCCGTCCGACGACACCCTCGTCCTCGATATCCCGGCCGGAGCCAGCCTGATCGCGGTCGGGACATGGACCGTCCGGGTCTATGACAAGACCGACTGTGAGGATGAGGCGTTCCAGGCCAAGTCGATCGTGATCACCGTCATTGCCAGCTCGCCGACACCGACACCCGCTCCGACACCGGCTCCGACACCCAAGCCGACACCCAAGCCGACGCCCCGGCCGAGTCCGACGGCGGCACCCACCCCGACCCCGACCGACGTCCCCACGACGACCCCGACGCGCCCAGCTGGGCCGACGAGCGCGCCGACCGCACGACCCACGGCAGACGCAAGCCCCATCGCCAGCCCATCACCGTCGTCATCGGCCGAGCCCGCCGCGACCCCAGGCCCGACAAGCACGCCCGGGATCGGGCTTATCCTCCCCGTCGGGCCACCGCCGAACGACGACCAGTTCGATGGGGTGATCACGATCCCCGCGGACGGGCCGGATCCATCCTTCTTCGGGCTTGGTCCCGACGTTCTGGCGACGCTCGGACCGTTCGCTTGGGCCGTGCCGGGGGCTCTGCTGGTCGCGCCCGGTATGTTCCTGCTCGCGCTCATCGCGGCGCAGGCGCTGGGCGGCCTGGCCTGGCTGCCGGTCGTCCGCCGGAAGATCGGCGCGTTCGGCCCGGCCCGGCCCTGGCGCCCGCGCGCTTGACGCCGACGCGCGACCCCGCCTAGACTCCCGCCCACATCACGAAGAACGGGCGATGAACGGGACGAGTACCCGTCGCACGTCGGCACAGAGACCCGGTGGCTGGTGGAAACCGGGGTGGCGACGGCGGGGAATGGACTCGGGAGCCTCCGGACCGAACAGGAGCGATCCCAAGTAGGCTCCGGCGCAGAGCGCCAGCGATAGCGGGCAGCGCCGATCGGCGACCTGGTCATCGGACCACCGGCCGACCCGTCGGTCAGGAGAGTGCGGCACACGCCGAATGAGGGTGGCACCGCGGAAGGCACGACCTTTCGTCCCTGGGACGACTGGTCGTTCTTGATTCTCCGGGCCGGGGCCCGGACCGCACCGCCTCGGAGGCGAACCGACGAACCGATGAGCACCACCGATCCGCTCAGCCTGACCGAAGCCAAGCGCCTGGTCGGCGAGGCCGACACGATCCTGCTGCGGGCGACGCGCGATGCCGACCTCGAGACGCCGATCGGCGCGTTCCTCCGCCTCGACGACGGCGGCCCGGCCTACCTCCTCGAGTCAGTCGAGGGCGGCGAGCGGCTCGGGCGGTACAGCTTCCTGGGCGTCGGCCCGCGGCGCCTGCTCGAGGTCCGCGATGGGCGGTCGACGGTCCAGACGCGGCCGCTGAGCGTCGATCGCTATAGCCCTGACCTGCCGACCGAGTCGTCGGTCGTCGCGGACCCGTTGACGGCGCTCCGGTCGTTCGTGGCCCGACGCCGCGT
>JADGQI010000050.1 GCA_017881905.1 Chloroflexota bacterium | reverse complement strand
TCCCCGTGCCGAACCGAAGGCCGGCCTGCTTGAGCAGGTTGTGGATGACGATCGTGAGCGTCGTCCCGATCGCCGCGCCGAACGCGCCGAGCGGGGGGATGAGGACCAGGTTGAGGGCGACGTTCGCGACGACCGCCAGCAGGTTGACGACGATCACGAACTTGACCACGCCGAAGATCCGGAGCGTCAGCCCGTTGAACCCGAGGGCGGTGCTGAAGTAGTAGCCGAACGACAGCATCGCGAGGTATAGCGCCGAGTCGTCGTATTTGTGTCCGTACAACGTCTGGGTCAGCGACCCGGCCATGCTGAACGTCGCGGCGAAGAGCGGGAACGAGATGACCGCCATCCAGATCGCCGTCCGCCAGTACAGGTCGCGGACCCCCTGCGTGTCGCGCCGGGCGAACATCCGCGCGGCGACCGGGGTGAACAGGAGCGCGAAGCTCTGCATGACGAGCTGGTTCAGCCCGGCCGCCGGCTGGATCACCCGCCAGTCGGCGACCTGATCGAGACCCGAGAAGTGCTGGAGCAGGATCGCGTCGGTCGAGTTCATGAAGATGTAGACGAGGTCGGTGGTGACCAGCGGGATCGTGAACACGAGGATCTCGCGGGCCGGGATCTTCATGCTCGCCTTGCGCAGCTTCCCGAGCGTGCCGCGCCGACCGAGGACCTGCCACAGGATGACGACGTAGAGCGCCACGCCCAGCGCGCCCGCGGCCACATAGCCGATCGCGAGGAACAGGACCCCCGACTGGCTCAGGATGAGGAAGATGACCACGCCAAGGCGCAGCCCGGGAGCCAGGACGTATTTCCGGAAGAAGATCGAGCGCGGACTGGCGAACACCGTCAGCAGCCCGGTCAGGAGCTGGTCGTAGGCCTGGATCGGCGCGAGCAGGATCAGGATCAGCAGGAGTGGCGCGGCGTTCGGGGTGCTCTTGAGCGTGCCGAGCGCCGCGTCCTGGAAGACGAAGATGCCGATGATCAGCAGCGTCCCGAGGGCCAGGATCAGCCCGCTGATCCCGACGATCGTGCCGAGCAGTCGGTCGTGATCCTCCTCCTCGTCGTAGATGGTCAGGAACCGCGACGCGCCGCGGTCGAGGCCCAGGGTGATGACCATCTGGCCGAGCGCCACGATCGAGAGCGCGTAGGCGAACGCGCCGTACTCGGGTTTGGTCAGGGCCCGGACGATCAGGATCTGGGTCAGGAAGTTGACCCCCATCGACAGCGACCGACCGATGAGGAGCAGGCTCGACCCGCGGATCTGAGTGGTCGTGTCCTTGCCGTCGTGGGTCGTCGTGACCGTGACGTCCGGCGTGACCTCGAGGGTCTCGCTGTCGACCTCGCCGGCGTCGATCGGCTTCGGGAGCGCGACCTCGCTCTTGTCGGGGAGGCCATCCCCGGCGGCGGTCAGCTCAGCCACGTCGAGCGCCCCCGTACGCGGCCCACACCGCGGCGATGACCCGGCGTCGGACCGTGTCCGCGTCGGCCGCGGCGTCGACGACCACGGCCGACGGGAGCCGCCCCGCCAGCTCGAGGTAGCGCGACCGCTGCTGCTCGAGCGACCCGGGGTCGTGCTCGCCCTTGCGCCGGAACAGCTCGTCGCCCGGGACATCGAGGATCACGCTCAGCCCGGGGGTCGGCGCGGCTCGAACCAGCAGGCGCCTGCGGAGGCGCGCCTTGCGCCCGCTCCCCGGTGCCCCGAGCGCCAGGTCGAGGACGTGCCGGTCGAACACGACGATCCGACCTTGCGACCGCTGCCAGGCGGCCGACAGCGATCGCCGCCAGACCCAGACGAGCCGGCCCGGCAGACCGTACCGTCCACCGGACCCCTTGGTCGCACCGTCCAACCCCCGCCCGTAGACGCCCAGGTAGATCCGTCGGACCGGCACAGGGAAGGCATCCGCGAGGGCCGCCGACAGCGTCGACTTGCCGGCCCCGTCGGGTCCGAGGAGAGCCACGCTGAGGCCCTGCCCGCCGACGAACGGAACCATCCTCGCCGCGCGCCGGAGCAGTCGGTTCAGGACGATCCGGCCGGTCACCATCGGCAGTCGTCGGAGCGACCAGCTGCGGTCGAGCCGTCGGCCGAGCCGGGCGAGGGCCGCGCCGTCGCCGGAATGCGCGGCCGTCTCGATCACCCGGGCCGGCGTCCAGCCCCGCGGCAGGAACGGCGCGATGGCCGCGGCCGGCGGGCCGTCGTCGCGCGCGCTCGTGGCCAGCTCGGCCAGACCGGCCAGGTCCGTCGACCGCGGTCCGCTGCGATCGAGGATCGCGTGGAGCAGGAAGGTCCAGAACGCGTCGTCGGGATCGAGCCGAGGCGGCCGGCCGGTCGTGTCGCAGCGGGCGAGGCACCCGGCGGCCAGCTCGGTGGAGAACTGCTGATAGCGGCCGAACTCGAGGCGGCTGACCAGGTCGAGCTTCACCCAGGCGTCGAGCGTCGGGTCGTAGGCGAAGAAGAATCGATGCGAGCCCCGGCCCGGGCCGGGCACGACACGGAACCCGGCCGAGGTCAGTTCGCGCTCGGTCGCCGCGAGTGCATCCGGGGCCACGAGCAGGTCGATGTCGCCGCCGGGGGCGGCCAGCTCGGCCTCTCCGCGCAGCAGCGCCCACGGGCCGCCGGCTCGGTCCAGCGCCCCGAACGCCGCCGCGATCGGCGCCGGTCCCTGGCCTGCCATCATCGGTCCCGGTCCCTCGGCCGCCGATGGCATGGCCGTCGCGTGTGCCACGGTGTGATCCGGTCTCCCCGTTCAGATCCAGGCGGCCCACCGAGAACGTGGCCGGTCGTCTCGAGTGGCGAGGATACAGGCTATCCCCGAAGACAGGCTCGATGGGACCTCAGTATGGTGACCGGCGGCACCACCTCGCGAGCCGTCGGCCTTGCCCTGCCGGCGTCAAGGTTGCGGGACGGTCCGACCGGATCGGGATTACAGTGCCCGAGGCCAGCCACGCCCGACCGCGATGACCGCCATGCGAGGAGCCGCCCGCACCGATGTATTTCGACGAGTTCAAGCACCAGCTGCCCGACATCGATGAGTCGGAGACCGCGGAGTGGCTCGAGTCGCTCGATCAGGTCGTCCACGACGAGGGCGAGAACCGCGCCCGGTTCCTGATGTTCAAGCTGCTCAAGCGCGCACGTCAGCTGCATGTCGGGCTGCCCCCGCTGACCCAGACCCGGTACATCAACACGATCAGCCCGGAGCAGGAGCCGTTCTTCCCGGGCGACGAGGAGCTCGAGCGCCGGATCCGACGCCTGGTCCGTTGGAACGCGGTCGCGATGGTCCTTCGGGCGAACACCGCCCATACGGGGATCGGCGGCCACCTGGCCACGTACGCCTCGGCGGCGACCCTCTACGAGGTCGGCTTCAACCACTTCTTCCGGGGCAAGGATGAGGATGCCGGCGACCAGATCTTCTACCAGGGCCACGCCGCCCCCGGGATCTATGCCCGGGCGTTCCTCGAGGGCCGGCTGACGGAGGACCAGCTCGATCACTTCCGGCGCGAGGTCGTGCCCGGGCAGGGCCTGAGCTCGTACCCCCACCCACGCCTCATGCCGGACTTCTGGGAGTTCCCCACGGTCTCGATGGGGATCGGACCGATCAGCGCGATCTACCAGGCCAGGTTCAACCGGTACCTCACCAATCGCGGGCTGAAGGACACCTCCGGATCGCGGGTGTGGGCCTTCCTCGGGGACGGCGAGATGGACGAGCCGGAGTCCATCGCCGGCCTGTCCCTGGCCGCCCGCGAAGGGCTCGACAACCTGACCTTCGTCGTCAACTGCAACCTGCAGCGGCTCGACGGCCCGGTCCGCGGCAACGGCAAGGTCATCCAGGAGCTCGAGGGGTTGTTCCGCGGCGCCGGCTGGAACGTCATCAAGGTCATCTGGGGGCGCGAGTGGGACGACCTGCTCGCCCGGGACGTCGACGGCGCGCTGGTCGAGCAGATGAACGACACCCTCGACGGCGAGTTCCAGAAGTTCTCGGTGTCCGGCGGGGGGTACATCCGCGAGCACTTCTTCGGACCCGACCCACGCCTCCGCCGGCTCGTCGAGCACCTCAGCGATGAGGACCTGGCCAAGCTCCGCCGCGGCGGGCACGACCAGCGCAAGGTCTTCGCGGCCTACAAGGCGGCGACCGAGTACGTCGGGGCACCGACCGTGATCCTCGCTCATACGATCAAGGGCTGGACGCTCGGACCGGGAGTCGAGGCACGGAATATCACCCACCAAGCGAAGAAGCTGTCCGAGACCGAGCTGCGGATCTTCCGCGATCGGCTCGAGCTGCCGATCCCTGACGCCGACCTCCACGACGCGCCCTACTACCATCCGGGGCCCGACTCCGAAGAGGTCCGCTACCTGCGCGAGCAGCGGGCGGCACTGGGTGGATCGCTCCCGAAGCGGGTCGTCCGGGCCAAGCTGTTCAGCGCGGTGGCGGCGACGGTCGACGCCGAGTTCGCCGCCGGCAGCGCGACCGCCGTCAGCACCACGATGGTCTTCGCCCGGGTCCTCCGCAACCTCATCCGCGACCCGGAGCTCGGACCGCGGATCGTCCCGATCGTCCCCGATGAGGCCCGCACCTTCGGCCTCGACCCCCTGTTCAAGGAGGTCGGGATCTACGCCGCGCTCGGACAGCGCTACGAGCCGGTCGACTCCGAGCTCGTCCTGAGCTATCGCGAAGCACGGGACGGCCAGGTCCTCGAGGAGGGCATCACCGAGGCCGGCTCGATGGCCAGCCTCCAGGCCGCGGCGATCGCCTACTCGACCCAGGGAACGGCGACGATCCCGTTCTACATCTTTTACTCGATGTTCGGCTTCCAGCGGACCGGCGACCAGGCCTGGGCACTGGCCGACGCACGGGGTCGCGGGTTCATGATGGGCGCCACGGCCGGCCGGACCACCCTGCACGGCGAGGGCCTCCAGCACGACGACGGACACAGCCATCTGCTCGCCTCGACGATCCCCGCGATCCGGGCCTACGACCCGGCGTTCGCGTATGAGCTGGCCGCGGTCATCCGGGATGGGATCGAGCGGATGTACGTCCGGGGCGAGGACGTCTACTACTACATCACGATCTACAACGAGAACCACGTCATGCCGCCCAAGCCGGACGGCGTCGACGAGGGGATCGTCCGGGGGTTGTACCGGTTCGCGACCGCGCCCGACGGCATCGCCGGGAAGGGCGGTCGGGTCCGCCTGGTCGGAAGCGGTTCCATCATGCAGCAGGTCCTCGAGGCGCAGCGCCTCCTCGGCGAGCGGTTCGACGTGGCCGCCGAGGTCTACAGCGCGCCATCCTTCCAGCAGCTCCGCCGGGACGCGATCGAGGTCGACCGCTGGAACCGCCTCCACCCGGAGGCCGAGCCGCGGATCCCGTACGTCAGCCAGGTCCTCCCGGCGGATGGTGGCCCGGTGGTCATCGCCACGGACTGGCTCAAGGCCGTGCCGGATCTCGTGCGCGCCTGGTTGCCGACCGACACGATCACGCTCGGAACGGAGGGGTTCGGCCGGAGCGACACCCGCGAGGCCCTCCGGGCCCTGTTCGAGATCGACGGGCCGAGCATCGCGGCGGCCGCCATCTCCGGCTTGGCCCGCTCGGGCGCGGTCCCCGCGAAGCGTGCGGCCAAGGCGCTCCGCGAGCTCGGGATCGACCCCGACAAGACCGACCCGCTCGCACTGTAGGCACGCATCGCGGTCCCCGGTGGGACCCGTAGCGGTGCCCGGTCGCACCGCATCGCGGACGGGTGCGCACCGTCGCATGGAACCGTGCCGAGCGGCGCCGCGTCTCGGGGCCACCGCGACCATCCTCCGGTCGCTCGGACAACGACGGAGCGATCACCATGACGACCACCACGATCACCCTTCCGGTCCCCGGCCAGCGCGCCCGCTGGCTCGCCGTCGGGCTCGCCTCCGGCCTGATCGTCGCGGCGATCGCCAGCCCGGCGTTCGCGCCGCGGCCGGCTCTCGGCGCCGACTCGAGCACCACACCGGAGCACACGATCAGCGTGACCGGGACCGGTCGGGTCGTGATCAGTCCCGACGTGGCCGACCTGCGGATCGGGGTGAGCGCGACGAAGCCGACCGTCAAGGCCGCCCGGGCCGCCGCCGCCGAGTCGATGACGAGCGTCGTCGCCGCGCTCAAGAAGCTCGGGATCGCCGATGCCGACATCCAGACGACGACCCTGTCGCTCCAGCCCGTCTACGACTACTCGACCAACAGCAACCCGCCGCGACTGACCGGCTACCAGCTCCAGAACTCGGTCGCCGTGACGGTCCGCGACCTCGACAAGGTCGGCGACGCGATCGACGACTCGCTCGCTTCCGGAGCCACGACCTTCGACGGCGTGACCTTCCGGGTCGACGACCCGGCCAAGGCCGAGGCACAGGCCCGAGCGGCGGCGATGGCCCAGGCCAAGTCGAAGGCCGACACTCTCGCCAGCGGGGCGGGCGTGTCGATCGGTGGCGTCGCCTCGATCAGTGAGACGGCCTCGCCGGTCCCGTACCCGGTGTACTACGCGGGCAACGCCGCCGGTGCGCTGGCTGCCCCGGACAAGTCCGTGGCGACGCCGGTCGAGACCGGCTCGAACGAGGTCACCGTCACGGTCGCGGTCAGCTACCTGATCCGCTGACGCGACGACCTCGACGCCAGGGCGGGAGCCGACCGGAGGAGGCGGCTCCCGTCCGTCGGCGTCTCATGGCCGGTCGCCTCAGGGCGCCGGTTCGACCTGGAGGAGGTCGCCGGAGCTGAGGTCGGTGAGGTAGACGTGGCCGGCCTCGTCCTCACCGAACGACGAGATCGAGTGGCCGGACCGGAGCAGGAGTCGGGGCTTCGCCGAGCTCGGCTGCGCCGCGTCGAGGACCCAGATGTCGCCGCTGCACGAGTCGCCGTAGAGATAGCCGCCGTCCATGGTCGGCTGGTCCGGCGTCCGTGCGACGTACCCGCCGATGATCGCGCAGCTCCCGTCGCCGTGGTCGTATTCGGCGACCGGGAGCGTCAGGCCGTCCTGCCTGCAGGTGTTCGCGTTGTAACAGTGGCGACCCTCCATCACGTTCCAGCCGAAGTCGGGGGCCACGTTGGGTGGGTCGCTCGCCCGGATGACATCGACCTCCTCCCACATTCCCTGGCCGACGTCGCCGATCCACAGGTCGCCGGTGGCCCGATCGAATGAGAACCGCCATGGGTTGCGCAGGCCGGATGCCCGGATCTCCGGGCGTGCGTCGGGATGGTCGGCGAACGGGGCATCGGGCGGGATGGTGTACGCCGGATCCGACCCGTCGGCGGCGCCCGGCCGGATCCTGAGGAGCTTGCCGAGGAGGGTGTCGAGGTTCTGCCCGTTGCCCATCGGATCGCCGCCCGAGCCACCGTCGCCCGCGGCGATGTACAGGTCGCCGTCAGGCCCGAACGCGAGCCCACCGCCGTTGTGGTTCGGGAACGGCTGGTCGAACCGGAGCAGGATGTGCTCGCTCGACGGGTCGGCCC
This sequence comes from Chloroflexota bacterium, assembly GCA_017881905.1. GTDB lineage: Bacteria > Chloroflexota > Limnocylindria > Limnocylindrales > CSP1-4 > Chersky-267. The sequence goes on along the minus strand of JADGQI010000050.1, from coordinate 9,551 downwards.
GGTCGGGGGTGGCAGCCGGGACCGTGAACGACGACACGACCGTGTTCCCCTTCAGGTCGGTGTAGTCCACGAACAGTCGCGGATCCGTCGGGTAGTCGGGTGCGAAGGCGAGACCGAGCAGCCCGCGTTCGCCGCCGGCCAGGATCCGCCCGTGGATGTCGAGCATCGGCGGGTCGACCACGGCCCCGTCCCGGACGATCTTGATCCGTCCCGGTTGCTCGACGACGAACAACCGGCCGCTCCCGTCACCGGCGTTGACGACCGCGAGCGGGCTGTTGAACCCGCCGACGACGGTCGACAGCCGGATCGCCAGCCCGGCCGGGTCGAAGTCGGCCAGCGACCGCACGGGTGACGGGGTCGGACGGGGCGTAGCCGTCGGCGCCACCGTCGGGGTCGTGGACAGCGCGCCTGCGGTCGCGCCGGGCGTCGGTGTCGCGGACGCCGCAGGGATCGCCGATGTCGCGCTGGGACCCGGGCTCGACGCGCACGCTGCGAGGCCCAGCGCGGCGGTGAGGGCCGCGGTGAGGGCTTGCATCCGGACGCGGCGGTGATCCAGATGGGCCATGCTCGAAGGGTAATCGAGCCGCTACGGTTGGGCCGCAACCGTACGCCCGGGAGGAGGTCGGTCGATGGACGCGTACGAGCTGGCGACCCTTGAGGGGGAGCGTGCGGCGACCGCGCACCCGTATCTCGAGTTCCTCCGGGTGCCTGCGCTCAGCGCCGGGTTGTATACGCTCGAACGCGGTGCGACCGACGGGCAGTCGCCGCACACGGAGGACGAGATCTACGTGGTGATGGCCGGTCGGGCGCGGATCACCGTCGGTGCCGAGGTCCGGGCCGTCGGTGCCGGGTCGGTCGTGTACGTCGCCGCCGGCATCCCGCATCGCTTCCACGACATCGTCGAGCGTATCGAGATCGTCGTGGTGTTCGCACCCGCCGAGGGCTCGCTGGCCGGCGGCGGCTGACCGCCGCGAGCTCCCTGCTGCGGTTCAGCGGCCGGCGAGCCGCGCGGCGAGCGCGATCGCCCGGTTCGGCGAGATGCCGGTCTCGTCGTGGCGGAAGAAGACGTAGGCATCGAGACCGTCGTCGAGGAACGGCGCGATGCGCGCGGCCCAGGCGTCGAGGTCGTCCTCCGTGTACGTCGTTCGGCGCAGGCGGAGGTACAGGAAGCCGCCGGTCACCCGGACGATCGGCGGCTCGTCCAGCTCGTCCAGATCGGTCGCGCACAGGACCGCGCCATGGGCGCGCATCGCCGCGAATGTCTCGTCGACGTGCCATGACGGATCCTGGAACTCGAGGACGAGCGGGAACTCCGCCGGCCACAGCGCGAGGAGGCGGGCCAATCGATCGTGGCGGTCGTCGGTCCGGGCGACCTCGCCGGGGACGCGATAGAGGACACAGCCGAGCCGTTCGCCGAACCCGGCCAGTGGCCTCGTCAGCCAGCCGACGCTCTCGGCCTGGTCGTCGCCGACCAGCGCTCGCATGCTCCCCCCGCGCTGGGCCTTCACCGCGAACCGGAACGACTCGGGCGTCCGCGCCAACCACCCGGCGATGGCACGCTCCGAGGGCTGCCGATAGAACGTGTTGTTGAGCTCGCAGGCGGACAGGTGCTCCGCGTAGGACCGAAGGAGATCCTCGCCCCGCACGCCCGGCGGGTAGAACGTCGGCGCCCAGGCGGGATACGCAAAACCGCTCGTACCGACCCGCAGCGTGCCGCTCACGACGGGAGGTCCAGCCGCAGGACGCGCCGGGCATTGTCCCGGTACACCGCCCGGAGCACGTCGTCGGGCAGGCCCAGGCCGTGGATCTGCCAGCGGCCCTGGCTCGGGGCGTCGTCGGTCCCATAGTCGAACGACTCGTCCCACGTCTCGAGGAACCGGTAATGCAGTCGATAGACCGCCGCTTCGGCGGGCGCGTCGGTCCCGAACAGGATCCGATCGGCGTAGCGGACCAAGAACGCCCGGGCGCTGTACGGCTGGCGGCCGAGCTCGCCCAGCCGCGCCGCGATGTCGACCGACAGGTTGGGATGGGTGTCGAGCATCCGCGAGACGAGGGCGAGGTCCTCGGCTGCGCAGCCCACGTGCGCCCCGACGAATGATGTCGCCGGGTGACGGCCGACGAGCCGGTCGAAGGCGGCCAGGAGCTCATCGAAGGGCGGGAAGCCGGGCTCGTCCGGCCGGCCAGGCGGGCGGGTCGGCCAGAAGTGCCAGTCGGGATGCTCGGAGAGCTCCTCGTAGCGCTCGTTCGCCGGGTCGAGCGGGTGGAAGAAGGCGATCGGATCGGCGATGTGGATGACGACCGGGAGGGTGAGCTCGGCGGCCGTCGACCAGAGCGGATCGAGCCGCTCGTCGTCGACAGCGACCAGGCGCCCGGCGGGGTCCCGGGCCCGCAGGCCGAGCACCTTCCAGACCTTCAGACCGCGCGCCCCCCTCGCGGCGGCGTCCCGCAGCCGTCGCGCCTCGGTCTCGCCGAAGCTCGGATCGTCCGCCCAGCCGTCGTAGTCGAGGCCCGCGAAGACCGCCAGCCGGTCCGGCGCTCGCGCCTGCCACCGCTCGATCTCGCGGGTCAGGCCGTCACCGACCCCGCCGTCGAGGTCGACCAGGGTCTCGACACCGGCGGCATCGAGCGTGGCCAGGAGCGCATCAAGTCCCCGCGTCGCCCAGTCGCCGCCGAAGTCCGCGCCGAGATGGTTGTGCGCGTCGACGACCGGATACCTCGGTCGCAGGACCTCGTGGGTCGGGACGCGCAGCGACGTCCGCGGACGGAAGTCGTCCAGGCGGATCATGTCGGCGAGACGATGACCACCTGGCCGAGATGGCGCGGCGCGTCCGGGTCGCACCCGCGTGTCAGCGCGAGCGTCAGCGCGAGCGCCTGGCCCGGATAGACGAGCAGCGGCAGCCGCGCCGAGGCGAGGCGCCCGGAACCGATGAGCGACGTCGTCCCGGGCAGATCCTGGACGTCCGCGGGTTCGCATCCGATCGACCACGTCGTGGCCCCCAGGGCGGCCGCCTCCCGGACCACTCGGGCCTCGTGCTCGACGCCCGGTCCGCCGATCAAGCCGACCACCAGGACGCCGGGCTCGCAGACGGAGATCGGCCCGTGCCGGAACTCGAGCGGCTCGTAGACGGATGTGGGCACCTGGCTCGTCTCGGTCAGCTTGAGGCCCCACTCCTCGGCAAGACCGTAGGCGGGGCCGCCGCCGAGGATGACGACGCGTCTCCAGTCGGTGGTGCCGAGTCGTCGTCCGACCTCCGCCGCCACGACCGCCTCGGGCCAACGGTCCGCCGCCCGGTCGAGGTCGTCCGCCAGCCGCTGGTCCCCGGCCGCACCCGCGATCGCCCGGAGGAGCAGCGCGAGCATGCTCGCGAACGACCGGGTCATCACGATGGCTCGCTCGTCGCCGTCGGGCGACACGAGGACCTGATCGGCGGCGGCCGCCAGCGGGCTGTCGGCCCGGCAGGTCAGCGCGATCGTCGGATGACCGGCGGCTCGCATCCGCGTCGCGACGTCGACCGCCTCGGACGTCGAGCCCGAGCGCGAGACGACGACGATGGGCTGACGTTCGGCCGGCCCGTCCCCGAGGACCCCCGAAGGTCGGAGGATGAGCTCGGACAACGGGACGGCCAGCACGACCGCGCCGGTCGAATCCCGGGCGACCGGGGCGACGGCCTGGGCCAGGTAGTACGACGACCCGGCGCCCGTCAGCACGATCCGCTCCGCTCCCGCCGAAGACCGCTCGAGGCCGGCGGCCGCTCCCCGGCCCGCCACGAGCGCGGATGCGATCGCTGTGCCGGACGCCGACGCCTCGCGCCAGGTCAGAAGATGATCGAGTGATGGCAGGGGAGCGGTCACGTTCGGCGACTCCTGGGGATCCTGGCTCGGTCGGTGATCATCGCTCCCGCAGCTCCACCGCATATCGGTAGCGATCGCCGCGGACGGTGCTCCGACAGTGCTCGATCGGGTCGTCGTCCTGGTCGTAGGCGATCCGCTCGACCCTGAGCGCCGGCTCACCGCGACGCTGGTCGAGGAGTCTCGCCTCGCCGGCGGTCAACAGGATGGGTTCGAACGTCTCGCGGGCGCGGGTCGGCCGGCAGCCGTAGGCCGTGGTGAGCGTGTCGTACAGCCGGACGGTCGAGAAGTCGACCCGTTCCAGGCCCGGGAACCGCTGGGCCGGCAGCCGGCTGGTCTCGACCACCAGGGGTTCGGTGTCGGCCAGCCGGATCCGGCGCAGCGCCACGACCGACGCTCCGACGGCGATCCCGAGCGCGGCCGCGACCGATGCTTCGGCTGGCTCGACGCGAAGGTCGAGGACGCGAGTCCCGGGCCGGCGGCCCGCCCGCTCGATCTCGCGGCTGAACGAGTAGAACCCGCCGATCGTGTGCTCGAACCTGGCCGCGGCCACGTACGTGCCGAGGCCGCGCCGCACCTCGAGGCTGCCGGTCGCGATCAGGCCGCCGAGGGCCTGGCGGACGGTCGCCCGGCTGACGTCGTAGCGCTCCATCAGCTCGACCTCGGTCTCGACCCGGGCTCCGGGGGCCAGCTCGCCCGACCGGATCCGGTCACGCAGGTCCGTCTCGATCCTGCGGTACAGCGGAAGCCCGTCGATGGCGGCCATCGTCAGCCCTTGATCCCGGTCATGGCGATGCCCCGGACGAAGTGGCGTTGGGCGAGGATGAACAGGACGATCATCGGGATGACGCTGACCAGGGCCCCGGCCATCAGCAGCGGCCAGCGTCCGACGTACTGGCCCTGGAACAGGGACAGGCCGGCGGTCAGGGTCAGCGTCGGGAGGTCGCGCAGATAGATGATCGGGTCGATCAGGTCGTTCCACGACCACATGAAGGTGAAGATGGCCAGGGTGGCCAGGGCCGGTTTGGCCAGCGGCAGATAGATCCGGAGGTAGATCTGCCACGGGTTGGCACCGTCGACCCGGGCGGCGTCCGCCAGCTCGCGGGGGATGGTCAGGAAGAACTGGCGCAGCAGGAACGTCCCGAACGCCCCGCCGAGGAACGCCCCGACCCACAGCGGTTCCTGCGTCCCGATCCAGTTCCCGCTGGCGCTGGTCGGGTGGGGCAGCAGCCGGTACAGGATGAAGTTCGGGACCAGGACGACCTGGAACGGGATGATCAGGGTGACCAGCAACAGGCCGAACAGCGGTTCGCGGAAGCGGAAGCGGAGGGCGGCGAAGGCGTAGGCCGCCATCGAGCAGCTGATCAGCTGGCCGACCGTGTTGAGCACGGCCAGCTTGACCGAGTTGAAGAAGAACGTCCCGAACGGCAGGGCGTTCCACATGTCCGGATAGTTGTGCCACTGGGGCGTGCTCGGGAATAGGGTCGGCGGGATGCTGAACACTTCGGACCGAGCCTTGAGCGAGGTCATGATCATCCACAGGAACGGGACCATCATCAGCAGCCCGCCGGCCACCAGCAACCCGACCAGGAAGGCTCGGCGCGCGGATCGCAGGCGATGCCCGGCCGGGCGAGGCTGCGCGGCGGAGGTCGTTTCGCTCATTGGTAGTGGACCCAGCGCTTCTGGGACCAGAAATAGATCGCGGTGAAGGCCGCCACGATGAGGAACAGGATCCAGGACGCCGCGCTGGCGTAGCCCATCTTGAAGAACTTGAAGCCGTTCTCGTAGATGAAGTAGACGAGGGTGATGGTCGCGTCGGTCGGCCGCGGCTTGACCAGCACGAAGATCTGGTCGAACACCTGGAAGCTGCCGATGAGACTGAGCACCCCGGTGAAGAAGATCGCCGGCGTGAGCAGCGGCAGGATCACGCTCCGGCTCCTCGCCCACGGGCCGGCGCCGTCCACGTTGGCCGCGTCGATGAGTTCCTGGGGGATGCCCTGGAGGGCGGCCAGGAAGATGATCACGTTGATCCCGAGGCCCTGCCAGATCGACATGGCGATGATCGACGGCATCGCCAGGGTCGGGTTGCTGAGCCACTTCTGGGGGCTGACCCCGACCACCTCGAGGGCCTGGTTGAGGAGGCCGGAATCGGCGTTGTAGATCCACTGCCAGACCAGGGCGATGGCGATCGTCGAGGTCACCACCGGCAGGAAGTAGGCCGTCCGGATGAAGCTGATGCCCCGGATCCGCTGGTTGAGCGCCAGCGCCAGGCCGTAGGCGATGGCGAGGCCTAGCGGGACCGACACGATCGTGAAGAAGAAGGTGTTCCTGAGGGCCTTCATGAACCGGTCGTCGGACAGCAGCGCGGTGAAGTTGTCGAGACCGACCAGCTTCGGCGGGGTCAGCAGATCCCACGAGGTCAGGCTGATCGCCAGGGTGGCCAGGATCGGCCCGGCCGACAGGACGGCCAGACCGATCAGGGTCGGGGCGAGGAAGAGCAGCGCCCAGCGACCCTCGCCGCCGAGTGGCCCGCCGCCGCGTCGGCGGACGGCGGGCCTTCCGACGGTCATCGAGTCGTCATCCGGGAGCGGCCGGGACGAATGACGATCACTGCTTGGCGAGGATGCTGTCGAGCTGTGGGAGCACGTCGGCGATCGCCTGCTTGGCGGTCTTCTTGGGGTCGGTGAAGACGTTCGCGTCGAGCTCCGTCTGGAGGGCGGTGCTCCACTCGTTGTAGCCCTTGAACGACGGCTTGAGGTGGGCGTAGGCGATCGCGTCGGCGAGCGTCTGGGCCCCATCGAACGAGGTCGCGAACGGCCCGGCCAGGACCTCCTTGTTGGCCGGCATCGACGACTTCAATTGCATCAGCTGGGTCTGGGCGGCAGGGCTGGTCAGGTACTTGACGAACGCCCAGGCTGCATCCGGGTTCTTGGTCGTCTTGGACACGACCGCTCCGGTCGGGTTGATCGAGGTGGCCTGGCCGGCAGGGCCCTTCGGGAGCGGGGCGATCCCGAAGTCGAGGCCGGCCGCGATGTCCGTCGCGACGAGCCACGATCCGTTGACCTCCATGGCCGCCTTGCCCTGCTCGAACGCGTCGCCGCTGTCGGACGGCCAGACGGTCGGGTCGGGCAGGACCTTGTCCTTGTAGATGAGGTCCTGGAGGAACTGGATGCCCCCGGCGGCTGCGTCGCTCCCGATGAGGTTCGTCTTCTTGTCGGCTGACACGATGTCGCCGCCGTTCTGCCAGACCAGCTCGGACCAGAAGTTCTCCATGTCGGTCGTCTCGCTGTAGAGACCCCACTGGCTCGTCTTGCCGTCGGCGCTCCGGACCGTCAGCTGCTTGGCAACGTCGACGAGCTTCGCCCAGTCCCAGGTACCGTCCGGATAGGGGATGCCGGCCGCGTCGAACATCTTCTTGTTGTAGTAGAGGGCGACGACGTTGAGATCGCGGGGCAGCCCGAACTGGCCGTCTGGTGTGGTGAAGTCGGCCACCGCCTGATCCGCCAGCTGGCCGAGGTCGTAGCCGTCACGATCGATGTACGGCTTGAGGTCGAGCAGGACGCCGCGGCTCTCGTAGTCGGGAAAGAGCGGTCCATCCATCGCGAACACATCGGGCGCAGCCCCGCCGGCGATGGCCGTCTGGAGGCTGTCCCAGTACGGCTCCCAGTCGGACTCGGTCACGTTCACCGTGATGTTGGGGTTGGCCGCCTGGAACGCGTCGACCATGGCCCGCTGGGACTTGAGCTCGGTCGCGTCGCCCCAGGTCGAGTAGCTGATCGTGACCGGCGGGCCGGTGTAGCCGGCATCCGACGCGGCGAGGGAGGCCGCCGTCGAGGGAGCCTCGACACTCGGCGCCGCTTGGCTGGGAACCGCCGCGCTCGGGGCCCCGGTGGCGGCCGACCCGCTGCAGGCCGCCGCGACGAGCGCCGCCGACGCGAGCAGTGCCCCAAGGGCGGAGGCGCGGCTGCGACGCCGCCGTCGAGCCGCCCGCGTGATCCGGTCGAACATGGTCATCGTGGTCTCCTCCTCGTCAGCCTGCGGCCGCGCCGCCGAGCCATGCCGGGAGCCATTCGGCCTCGGCTTCGATCATCGCGTCGGTCAATCGCCACGCATCGTCGAGCGTCAGGTGGCTCTGCACGATCGGGTCGGTCATCACGGCCCGGCCGACGGCCTGCCGATCCCGCTTGAGCGCGGCCTGCACCGTCAGGCCCTGCATGTCCACGGCCCCGCGGACGTAGGCCGCCAGGTGGAGCGGCAGGTCGCCCATCGGCTGCGGGTGGATGCCCGCACCGTCGACGACGCAGGGCACCTCGACGCAGGCGTCTGCTTCGAGGTTCGGGATCAGCGTGCCGTGGTTGATGACGTTGGCCACGAACCGGGCCGGCACGCCGGTGGTCATGGCCTCGGCGATCGTCGCGGCATACTCGCCGCTCCGCTCGATCTCGAATGGCTCACCGGCGTCGAGCTTCCGCTTGGCCTCGGCGTACTCGTCCAGGTTGTGCGCCACGCGATCGAGGTACTCACCGATCGGGACGTGGAACCGCTCGACGGCATCGCCTGCCGCGTCGCGCTTGCCGATGAACCATGGGTTGTACTCGGCGTGATGCTCCGACGACTCGGTCGGGTACGCGCCGAGCCGCAGGAACAGGTCGGCCCGGACGAGGTCGCTCTCCGGGACGCGACCCGCCTCGACGAACCGGCGCAGGTCGGGGTACAGGTCCCGACCGCCGTGCTCGAGACGGCGGATGAAGGCAAGGTGGTTGACGCCCGCCGTGTCGGCTTCGACCTCCTCCCGCGGGAGGCCGAGATAGCCGGCCAGCGTGTCGACGGTCCAGAAGACCGAGTGGCACAGTCCCACGACCTTGATCGGCGTCGCCTCGGCGACCGCCCGGACGAGGATCGCCATCGGGTTGGTGTAGTTGAGCAGCCAGGCGTCGGGACAGACCTCGGCCATATCGCGGGCGATCCCGAGGACGACCGGGATCGTCCGGAGCCCTCGGAAGACCCCGCCGACTCCGATCGTGTCGGCGATCGTGTAGCGCAGGCCGAATCGTGCGGCCACGTCGAAGTCGACCCGGGTCGCCCGGGCGCCGCCCACCTGGATCGTGTTGATGACGAAGTCGGCTCCACGGAGCGCGGCGCGACGGTCAAGATGAGCCGTGATGGTCGGCGTCGCTCCCAGCGCACCCGCCGTCCAGCGCGCCATCCGCTCGGCCGTGGCCAGCCGGTCCGGGTCGATGTCATGGAGGACGATGTCGGCGTCCGACAGGGCAGGGGAGGACAGCATGTCGCCGAGGAGGTTGCGGGTGAACTCGACGCTGCCGGCGCCGACGAGGACGATCCGGACCAAGTCTTCCTCCTGGGACGTTCGCTGTGGGCTGCTGGTCCTGACATCCGGACGTCCGTACGTCCTATCCTAGACCCGACCGGCGGCCGATGGGAAGCCCCCACGACCGTCGCCATTCGAGGAGCCATCATGTCGATGGAAGACGAGCTCCCGGTCGGCCGGATCCGTGGGCTGCGCGCCTGCGCCTCCGCGCGCGGGACCTTCGGTGTCCTGGCCCTCGATCACCGTCAGAACCTGCGCAAGGAGCTCCGACCGGCGGACCCCGGGTCGGTCACGTTCGCCGAGATGGTCGAGTTCAAGCGGGCGGTCGTGCGCGAGCTCGGATCGGCGGCGACCGGCGTCCTGCTCGACCCCG
>JADGQI010000049.1 GCA_017881905.1 Chloroflexota bacterium | reverse complement strand
GGGCGGCCTTCTTGCGCTTGGCTTCCTTGCGCTTGCGCTTCACGCTCGGCTTCTCGTAGTGCTCGCGACGGCGAGCCTCGGCGAGGATCCCGCTCTGCTGGATCTTCTTGTTGAAGCGGCGGAGGGCACTCTCGAAGGTCTCGTTCTCACCCACTCGGACTTCTGCCAAACCTGGTTCACCTCCCCGGGCCCGGTCTCGGTGGTACGTTCGCGGCTCGAAGGCCACCCGGCCCGAACGGCCTCGGCGTGGCGCGGATGAGCGCTCGCCGACAGGCTGGCGGAGTGTAGACGAGGGTCTCGACCCGGTCAAACGCCCTCGGAACGTGATCGATCGCCCTCGGAACGTGCCTGATCGACCTCGGAACGTGCTTGACTAACGTCCGGAACGGGCGCTGCCGCCGGGCTCGATCCGGTGACCTCGGCCGTGAACCGGGCCAGCGCGGAGCTGTAGGCCGACGGACGGTCGAGATTGACCAGGTGGCGCGCGCCGGGGACGACCAGGAGTCGGGCGTCCCGGGCGGCTCGACGGAAGCCGCGCTCGCCGAGCCGGAACGGGAGATCGAGCTGACCGTTGATGATCAGCTTCCGCCCCGGGTAGGCGGCGAACGCCGCGCGGGCGTCGTGACCGATGAGCGATCGGAGGGCGGTCCCGCCCGCGGCATAGGGGAAACCGCCGGCCAGCAGCGCATTGGCGGTCGCCGCCGGGTAGCGCCGTCGGAACCAGGCGCGATTGAGACGCTCCATCCGCGGCGTCGACGTCCGTTCGAGGACCCGCGCGAAGACGCGGATCCCGCGCGGCATGAACGTCCCCGTCGGCTCGGCGGACGCGCCCGAGATGACCAGGCCGGCGACGCGTTCGGGGTGCGCGGCCGCGACTTCCATCGCCAGGTAGCCACCGAGCGACAAGCCGCACAGCACCGCGCGTCCACCGGCCGCCTCGTCGATCACCCGGACGATCTCGTCGAGCGCCTCGTCCCAGTCGAACGGCCGGTCGCGCAAGGCCCCGTGGCCGGGCAGGTCCAGCGCGACGATCCGGAAGCCGCCCGACAGGGCGACCAGCTGCGGGTGCCACATGCCTCGCGACAGGCGGGTCCCGTGGACGAGGACGATCGCCGGTGCGTCGAGCGGCCCCAAGGCGGTGTACGTGCTGGACACGGTCCCAGCCTAGCGCGTCCGCGGAGTAGGCTTCCTTGGTGGACTCCCTCATCGACATCCTCGACGAGGCGGTGGCCGCGTTCGGCGACCGGCCCGCTCTGTCGCTCCGACGCGACGACGGGACGAGCGAGTCGTGGAGCTTCCGAGAACTCGATCGACGGAGTCGTGCCGTCGCCTGGCGGATCCGCCGGTCGGGCCTCGAACCGGGCGACCGGATGCTCACCTGGTCCCCTTCGACGCCCGCCCTTCCGGCGGTCTACTTCGGGGCGATGCGCGCTGGTGTCGTCATCGTGCCGCTCGACCTCCGGATGTCGCCCGACGCGGTCGAGAAGATCGCCGAGAAGGCCGACCCGAAGTGGCTGGCGATCGGTAGCGGCCGCGACGCCCCGGATCCTCGCGATGCGCGACTCGAGCACTTCCCGACCTCGACCGTCGAGGACATGGCGAGCGAGCCCGATGCGGACTGGCCCGCCGACTGGGCGGAACAGGTCGCGGCATGGCCGCGCCCGACGTCGGTCGACCTGTTCGAGATCATCTTCACGAGCGGAACGACCGGGACGCCCAAAGGGGTGATGCTCAGCCACGCCAACGTCCTCGCGACGGTCGAGACCGCGCACAACGCCATCCCGCCGCAGGAGCACCGCCTGGTCTCGCTGCTGCCGCTATCGCACCTCATGGAGCAGGCGATCGCGCTGTTCTACGCGCTGACCGTCGGCGCGGACATCCTGTACGTCCGGAGCCGCAATCCGCGGGTCATCTTCGAGGCGATCCGAGACCACCACGTCACGACGATGCTGGTCGTGCCCCAGATCCTCGACCTGTTCTGGGGAGCCATCGAGCGAGAGGTCGACAAGGCCGGGCGGACGAACCAGTTCGACCGTCTCCGCGGCATCGCCCGCCACCTTCCGTACGGGCTGCGCCGCCGCTTGTTCGGGCGGGTCCACGCCCAGCTTGGCGGCGGCCTCAACCTGTTCGTGTGCGCCGCGGCGTTCCTGCCGCCCGCCCTCCAGCAGTCGTGGGAGGACGTCGGTGTCGTCGTGATGCAGGGCTACGGCGCGACCGAGTGCGGTCCGGCCAGCGCGACCTCGAAGCAGGATCACGGCCTCGGGACCGTCGGGCGGACCATCCCGCCGGTCCAGGTCAAGCTCGCCGAGGACGGCGAGATCCTCGTCAACGGGCCGACGGTCTTCACCGGCTACTGGCGGGACGCGGAGGCGACCGCGGCGGCGTTCACGCCCGACGGCTGGTACAAGACCGGGGACATCGGCCGCCATGATGACGCCGGCCACCTGATCCTGATGGGCCGGATCAAGGACATCATCGTCCTGCCCAACGGGCTCAACGTCTACCCGGAGGACATCGAGAACGCCCTTCGCACCGCCGGCGTCCGCGACTCGGTCGTCATCGAGACGCGGCCGGGCCGGATCGAGGCCGTCGTCCTCGCCCCGGGTTCGGCAGTGGTCCCGCGCGGCGGCGACCTACCTGGACAGGGCGTCGAGGCCCTCCATCGCGATCCGGGTGAGCTCGGAGCGGAGATCGATGCCGCGGTCAAGCGTGCCAACGCGACGCTCGGGATCAACCAGCGGGTGTCCGCCTGGCGGCTGTGGCCCGATGCCGACTTCCCGCGGACCCACACGCTCAAGGTCAAGCGCGACCGGATCCGCGCCTGGGCGGTCGTCGAGCAACCGCTCCCCGTGGCCGAGGACGGCTAGCGGACGATCGGGACGTCGGTCCCCAATGTCTGGAGCGCCTTAGCGATGTCGGGCGTCCGCGGATCCGGCGAGTTGGCCGGCGACCAGGTGAAGAAGACGAGCGTCGAGCCGACCTGGCGCGGGGTGTGGATCGAATCCGGCACGAACTGGATGCGGCCCGGCCCCGACTTGAGATAGGCGGCCATCTCGTTGCCGGCGGCCAGTGCCGCGCCGGCATCCGGGAAGTCGTAGATGACGATCATCCCGTGGGTCAGGTCGTTCGGCAGGACGACCTGGATGACCTCGCGCGCCGCCGCCGCGAGCTTGGGCGACTCCCCTGGGCGGAACGGGACCTGGGCCGGCGTGGTGGTGAGGCCGACTGCCGACAGCGCCCCGTCGATCGCGGCCGCGGTCGCGGCCACCGAGGGGGAGACCGCCTGGGTCGGGCTCGGGGCGACGCTCGGGATCGGCACGGTCGTCGCGCCGGCCCCGCACGCACCGACGACGGCGGCCAGCGCGAGCGCGAGCGCCGGGACCGCCCACGTCCGGGGTGAGGTCAGCCGGGCGGCCACGTCATCGCCCTCCCGCCGAGCAGGTGGATGTGGAGGTGCGGGACCGTCTGACCTCCCCAGGTCCCGATGTTGGTCACCAGCCGATACCCGTTCTCCGCGATGCCCGCTGCCCGGGCGAAGTCCGCGGCGGCAGCGTACAGCCGCCCGAGCAGCGGCCCGTCGGCGTCGGACAGCTCGGCCGCCGAGGCGATGTGCTCTCGGGACACGAACAGGACGTGGGTCGGCGCCTTGGGCTGGATGTCGCGGATGGCCACGACCAGGTCGTCGGCGTGGACCTGCTCGGACGGGATCTCGCCGGCCACGATCCGGCAGAACAGGCAGTCCGGGTCCGGCGTGCGGTCGGTCATGGCGGTCACCTCCGGCTCAGAACTGCGGCTTCGTGCTCATCAGGTAGCCGATGACGCCGATCAGGCCGGCCATCGCATACGAAACGTAGCGCTGCCGGCGTGCGGCGGCCTGCCAGACGCGGTCGTCCCACGCGGCGCGGATGCCGACCAGGGCGCGCAGGCTCGGTCGTTGGATGAAGAATGCGAGGACCAGGTCGACCGCGTAGATCGCCAGGGCGACGAGGAGCCACGGCTGGTCCATGACGCTGATCCCGAGCGCACCGACGAGGAGGAGGCCGGTGATCGCCAGGCCGATCCCGATCGCCACGCTCCCGCTCGATTGCATCCGGAGCATCGCCCGGACGAAGCGGCTGTGCGACTCGGTCGTCCGGCGTCCGGCGCGGAGCGTGAACGGGAGCATGAGCGACGGGACGAAGATGGCGATCGCCAGGGCGATGTGGATCGGCAGGATGACGGCGAGCCAGGACACGGGGCGGATTGTACGGTCGGCCCACCGGACGCGGTCGTCAGCCGGGTCGAACGGCTTCGAGGGCGACCCATTCGCCCTCGGACGAGCGACCGACCACGGCCAGACCGGCGCCGACGAAGGCCGCCCGGACGTCGGGCTCCCGGTCGACGAAGATCCCCGACGCGAGGAGCCGGCCACCGGGGCGCAGCTCCCTCGCCAGCCCGTCAGCCAGCCCGACGAGGACCGACGCGATGAGGTTGGCCAGGAGGAGATCGAACGGGGGCTCGCCGCTCGGGAGTGACCCGACCCGAACCCGGAGCCGGCGCCCGAGCCGGTTCCGCCGGGCGTTCGCGGCGGTCGCCTCGATCGCGATCGGATCGGTGTCGAGCCCGACCAGCTGCTCGGCGCCGAACGCGCCGGCGGCGATCGCCAGGATCCCCGAGCCGCAGCCGACGTCGAGGACCCGGCTGCCACCGTGCCGGGCCGTGCCGCTCGCGAGGCGGTCGTCGTCGGCCCACGCCTCGATCCCGGCGAGGCACAACCGGGTGGTCGGATGGAGCCCGGTCCCGAACGCCATCCCCGGATCGAGCGCGATGACGACGTCGTCGGGGCCGCGATGGTGGCGACGCCAGGTCGGCCGGATCACCAGCCGCCGCCCGACGCGGAGGACCGGGAAGTGGGCCTTCCAGGCATGCGCCCAGTCCTCCTCGTGGACCACCCGCGTCTCGAGCTCGCCGATCGGCCGGAGGCCGAACGCCTGGAGGTGACCAAGCGCCTCGCGCGCGCGATGGACCGCGCCGAGCGCCGCGCTGCGATCGCGCGCGGGCAGGTACGCCCGGACGGTCGCCGGGCGATCGACGTCGATCCGGGCCCCGAGGCCCTCGTCGACCAGCTCGAATGCCGGCTCGACCGTCGTCCCGCCTGGCGCGAAGCGCGACAGGATCTCGCTGACCGCCTCGACCGCCTCGGTGTCGGCCGTGACCGACAGCTCGAGCCAGGCTCCCTCGGCCGAGACGCCCTCGTCGAGGACGTCGGCCGGGCTCACGACAGGGCGTCCTTGACCCGGTCGAGGATCCCGCCGCCGCCGGCCCCGACCGACTCGCCGGCGTCGGCCGCGTACGACTCGAGGAGCTCGCGCTGCTTCTTGGTCAGCTTCGTCGGGACGGCCACCTTGATGAACACGTGGAGATCGCCGTGCTGGGTCGTCCGGCGGAGGTGCGGGACGCCCTTGCCCCGCAGCCGGATCTCGGCTCCGGGCTGGGTGCCCGCCTTGATCTCGAGCGCCTCGTCGCCGTCGACCGTCGGGATCGTGACGGTCGTTCCGAGGGCGGCCTGGACGATCGAGATCTCGTGCTCGAGGAAGAGCTCGGTCCCGTCGCGCTTGAGGACGGGATGGGGCTGCACGTGGACGGCGACGTACAGGCTCCCGGCCGGCCCCCCACGCGGCCCGACCTCGCCCTCGCCGGACAGCCGGATCTGGTGGCCCTCGTCGATGCCGGCCGGGATCGCGACCCGGATCGTCCGCTTCTGGTCGGTCCGGCCGTCGCCGTGGCAGGTCTCGCACGGGCTCTCGATGAGCTTGCCTTCGCCCTTGCACCTGGGGCAGGGCGACACGTTGACCATCTGGCCGAGCATCGTGTTGCGCACCGTCCGGATCTCGCCGCGGCCGTCGCACTGTGGACAGGTCGTGCTCGAGGTCCCGGGCTTGGCGCCCGAGCCCTGGCAGGTGGCGCACCGCCCGAGCGCGTGGAACTCGATCTCCTTGTCGGTCCCCTTGATCGACTCGACGAACGTGATCCGGAGCTCGTAGCGGAGGTCGGACCCGGCCACCGGTCCGGATCGCCGTGCTCGGCCGCCGGCCGCGGCCCCGCCGAAGAACGCGTCGAAGATGTCGCCGAACCCGGCGAAGTCACCCGGGTTCGGCCCGCCGGCGCCGCTCACGCCGGCCCGTCCGAACATGTCGTAGGCCTGCTTCTTCTGCGGGTCGGACAGGACCTGGTAGGCCTCGTTGATCTCCTTGAACCGCTCGTCGGCGGCGCCGTCCGTGTTGACGTCCGGATGCCACTTCTGGGCCTGCTTCCGGAAGGCGCGCTTGATCTCGGCGTCGCTCGCCCCGCGCTCGACGCCCAGCACCTCGTAGTAGTCGCGTTCACTCACCATCGGACGAAGAAGGATACGGGAGCCGCCGCCGGACGGTCCGGGGACACGCCTCGCCCGGGTGAGCCGGCGCTCGGCTCATCCGCTGACGACCACCGCCCTAGGTGCCGGACGCGGCGGCCTCGACGCCTGGGACCTGGGCGAGGACCGACTGGATCGCCTGGACGGCGCCGAGCAAGGCGGCCGACTCGGCCGGGATGACGATCTTCGTGTTCGGGCTGGCCGCGAACTTGGACAGCGTGTCGAGCTGGAGGATCGCGACCAGGGTCGGGTCGGGCGCCGCCGCGGTGATCGCGCCGTAGACCGTGGCGATCGCCTGGGCGCGACCCTCCGCCTCGAGGATGGCGGCCTGCCGGTTGCCCTCGGCCCGGAGGATCGCCGACTGTCGCTCGCCCTCCGCGTTCTTGATCGCGGCCTGCCGGTTGCCGTCGGCGACGTTGACCGCCGACTGCTGGAGGCCTTCCGACTGGAGGATCTTCGCCCGCTTCTCCTGATCGGCCTGCTTCTGCAGCGCCAGCGCCTGGAGGATCTGCGGCGGCGGGGTGATCTCGACGATCTCGATCCGGTTGATCCGGATGCCCCACTTGTCGGTGACCGCTTCCATCTGCTCCTGGACGTCGACGTTGATCCGCTCGCGCTCGGACAGCGCCTCGTCGAGCGACAACGTGCCGATCACCGAGCGGAGCGCCGTCCGGGCCAGCGCGTCGATGGCGATGTCGAAGTTGGCGATGCTGAACAGCGCCTGCTTGGCATCGACGACCTGGGTGAAGATCGTGGCATTGACCGAGACCACCACGTTGTCCTTGGTGATGACCTCCTGCCGATCGCCCGGGCGCGGGTACTCGCGCATGTCGACCGCCACGAGCTTGTCGATGAAGGGCGCGATGATCGCGAGTCCTGGTTCGTGGATCGCCCGGAACTCTCCCAGGCGCGTGGTCACGCCGACGAATCCCTGCTGGACGAGGTTGACCGTGTTGCGCAGCAGGTAGACCGCGAACAGCACGAACAGGATCGCGATGATGAACGCGACGACCAGTGCCGCCAGCCCGGTGTCCATGTCAGCCCTCCGGTGCGACCGGCCCGTCCCCGGGTCGGACCACGAGCGTCGTCCCCCGGACGGCGGTCACGATGACGGGAGCGCCCGTCGCGATCGAGGTGTGGTCCCCGGTGAATGCCAGCCAGACCTCGCCTGCCAGGCGCACGTGGCCCGGATGGAGCTCGTCGCCGATGGCGTCGAGCGCCAGCGCACGCTGGCCGACGAACCCGCCGTGGACCCCCGGGGTCAGCGGCGGCTCGCCCTGGCGGCGCAGCCGACTGCTCAGGAACGGCCGGCCGACGACCACGCCGGCAAGGGCGACCACGATCGCGACCACCGCCTGGATCCAGATCGGGCTGCTCGGCACGAAGAAGGCGACGAGGCCCGCCGCGAACGCGCCGATGGCCAGGAAGATCGAGAAGAACGTCGTGCTGGCGAGCTCGATCACGAGGAGTGCCAGCGCCGCCACGAACCAGCCCACGTAGACCGCCATGCCGCCGAGTGTAGGCCGTTCCCGTCAGCGCGTGCGACGCCCGGTGTCAGAGCGCCGCGAGGCGAACTGGTCCGAGTCCGGCGAGCTCGCGCGAACGGGCGATGACGGCACCGAGCATCTCCGCGGTGAGCTTGCCCGTGAACGTGTTCTGCTGGCTCGGATGGAACGAGCCGACGACGACGTACGGCCCGACCCGCGCCTCCGCGGCGTGGCCGAAGCGGGGTCGTGGCCGCGGGACCTCATGCCCCAGGTCGTTGAGCGCGCGCAGGGCGCCATCCCAGCCGAACGCCCCGAGCGCGACGATGACCTGGACGTCCGCGAGGAGCGCCAGCTCGCGGCCGAGGAACGGCAGGCAGGCGTCCCGCTCGTCGGTGGTGGGTTTGTTGAGCGGCGGTGCGCAGTGGACGACGGCGCTGACCCGGACATCGGTCAGGACCAGGCCGTCGTCGCGACGCTGCGAGATCGCCGAGCTGGACAGCCCGTCCTCGAACAGCGCGCGATAGAGGAAGTCGCCGGAGCGGTCGCCGGTGAAGATCCGCCCGGTCCGGTTCCCGCCGTGGGCCGCCGGGGCCAGTCCCACGATCAGGATCCGCGCGGCCGGGTCCCCGAACCCTGGGACCGGCCGGCCCCAGTACGTCTCGTCGCGGTAGCGCAGGACCTTGTCGCGTGCGGTCTGCTCGCGCCAGGCGACCAGCCGCGGACAACGCCGGCAGCCGGCGACCTCCGCGTCGAGGGCCGCCAGCCCGGCGACCCGTGCCCGCCCGGCGTCCTTGTCCACGCTACTTGAGCAGGAGCCGGGCGAGCCGGCGGTCGACCACGACCAGGCCGACCAGGCCCATCACGAGCAGGTACGCGATGTGGACCAGGATGTCCGGCCCGACCGTCCCGAGCGCCAGCGAGCGCAGCAGCTCCACGCCCTGGGTCAGCGGGGTCAGGCTGACGAACGTCCGCAGCGGCTCGGGGTAGACGGTGATCGGGTAGAAGGTCGCCGAGAACAGGAACAGCGGCAGGGTGACGACGAAGATCCAGTCGAAGTCGGTCCACCGCCGGACCCAGGTCGTGGCGGCCATCCCGACCGCGGCGAACGCGAACCCGATCAGCATCGCGCCGGGGATCGCGAAGACGATCAGCGGCGACTTGATCAGTCCCAGGAACGCCATCGCGACGAGGAACCCGACCGCGTACATCGTGCCCCGGATGAGCGCCCAGGCGATCTCGCCGACCGCCACGTCGGTGACCGCCATCGGGGTCGACAGCATCGCGTCGTACGTCTTGGCGTAGCGCAGCTTGAAGAAGATGTTGAACGTGGAGTCGTAGATGGCGCCGTTCATCGCCGACGACGCGAGCAGGCCCGGCGCGACGAACACTGCGTAGGAAACGTGCTCCCCGCTCGGCAGGAGGATCGGTCCGACCAGCCCGCCGATCCCGAACCCGATCGCCAGCAGATAGAAGACCGGCTCGAAGAAGCCGGACACGAGCATGATCCAGGTCCGCCGATAGACCATCACGTTGCGTTCGATCAGGCGAGCGGCGCGGGTCCCAGGCTGGTAGGCCGGCGCGATGGTCGACAGGGACGTCATCGTCAGCGCACCAGGGTCCGGCGGAAGGTGATCAACGCCGCGATCGTCCCGGCGACGATGTAGGCGCTCAGCACGACGACGTGGACCACCTGGTCGCTCCGATCGGCCGCGTCGCCCAGGCACAGGTGGCGGGCGAGCGCCACGCCGTGATGGAGCGGCAGGATCTCGGCCAGCAGCTGGATCCGGGCCGGCAGCCGCTCGATCGGGAAGAACGTCCCGCTGAACAGGAACATCGGGGTCAGGCCGAAGCGGAAGATCATCGAGAACGCCTGGTCGTTCTTGCGCGTCGCCGCGAACGCCATGATCGGCGCGGCGAAGGCGAGCCCGGTCATCACGCCGACCCCGATCGACAGGATGCCGAGCGGCGAGGCGACCAGCCCGAACGCCACCATCACGATGAAGAACGCGGTCGACACCATCGCCAGCCGGACCGCCATCCAGCCGAGCGTGCCGAAGACGATCCCGGTCACGGTGATCGGGGTGGCCAGCATCCCGAAGTAGGTCCGATCCCAGATGATCGCGCCCATGATCGGGTAGGTCGACTCGAAGCCAGCGGTCTGCATCGCCTGGCCCGCCAGCAGCCCTGGCGCGAGGAACGCGGCGTACGAGAACGGACCGAGAGCACCGTTGCCGCCCTGGTCGACGAACGCCCCGAGGCCGAGTCCCATCGCGGCCAGGAACAGGACCGGCGACAGGAAGGTCGAGAAGAGCGTGCCTCGCCACACCCGGCGATAGCCCATCGCATTGAACTCGAGGACGCGCAAGGCGGCGGTCATCGGGCTACTCGATCAGGCTCCGGCCGGTGAGCCGCAGGAAGACATCCTCGAGGCTCGAGCGCCGGACCAGACTGGTCTCCGGTCGAACCCCCCGCTCGTGAAGGACCACCGCGGCGGCCTCACCGTCGTCGGCATAGAGCAGGACGCGATCGGGCAGCTGTTCGACCCGGCTGGCCACGCCGTCGAAGATCGACCCGTCTGTCGGCGCCGCGTCGGCGGGGAAGCGCAGCTCGAGGACCTCCCTCGTGGAGTACTGCTCGATCAGCTCGCGCGGCGAGCCGACGGCGACGATCTTGGCCTTGTCCATGACCACGAGGCGGTCGCACAGCTGCTCCGCCTCGTCCATGAAGTGGGTCGTCAGCACGAGGGTCACCCCGCGCTGCTTCAACCGGTAGAGGCGATCCCACAGGAGATGGCGGGCCTGGGGATCGAGGCCGGTCGTCGGCTCATCGAGGAGGAGGAGCGACGGCTCGTTGATCAGCGAGCGGGCGATCGTCAGCCTCCGCTTCATCCCACCCGACAGCGGCTCGACCTGGCTCTTCGCCCGTTCGCCGAGCTGGACGAACTCGAGCAGCTCGTCGGCGCGTCGACCGGCCTCGCGCCGCGACAGGTCGAAATAGCGCCCGTAGATGACCAGGTTCTCCCGGACCGTGAGCTCCATGTCCAGGGTGTCCTGCTGCGGGACGACGCCGATCCGCGACTTGATCCGCGACGAGTCCGCGGCGGGGTCGAGCCCGAGAACGGTCAGCACCCCCTCAGTGACCGGCGACACGCAGCCGATCATCCGGACGGTCGAGGTCTTGCCCGCCCCGTTCGGGCCGAGGAACCCGAACGACTCACCCGGCGCGACGTCGAAGTCGACCGCGTCGACGGCCGTGAACGCGCCGAACCGCTTGGTCAGGCCGCGGGCATGGATGAGCGCGGGCTCGGAGGAGGTGGCCATGGAGCGGCCATCCTACCCGGACGGCGAGACCGCCGCGCCGCGACCCTCAGGAGGCGGAGGGCAGCTCGGGACTCCCGGACAGCTCGGCGGCCTCGGCGGCGGCGGCGATCTCGGCTGCCTCCGCGGTCCGGGCGCCCGGAGTTTCGGCCGGAGACGGATCGGCGGTCGTGGCATCGGCGGAAGCGGTCTGCGATGGGGCCTCCGCCGCCGCGGCGTCGGTGACGTCGGCGGTCGCGGCATCGGCAGTGTCGCCTGCGTCCGCGGCGTCGCGGGTCCCGGAGCTGTCGGCTCCGTCCACGCCGTCGGTCGCGGGAGCCTCCTCGGTCGTCGCCTTGGCCGGTTTCCGCCGGGGGCGCTTGCGCTTGGGCGCGACCGGTGCCTCGGCCTCGGCCGCGGCGACGGTCTGCCCGAAGTCGGCCTCGACCGACGCGTGGGCGATCTCCTCCGGCTCGCTGGCCCCGAGCGGCGGCGCCGCGTCGAGGGGGAGGACCTCGTCACGATCCCGGCGCCGCCGGGTGGTGAGCGCGACGCCGCCGGCAGCCAGCAGCCCGGTGACGAGCGCCACCGCCCCGATGATGAATCGTCGCATCGTCGCCTCCGTTCGTCGCCCGGCCTGTCGCCCGAGCCTACCATCCGACGAGTCGGCCCATGCGCGGGGCCGTCGGTGGCCCCGCGTGGGTCGACGGAGGTCAGACCTCCTTGAACTCGCCTTCGACGGCTTCCTCACCCTCGGCGCCGGGTTCGGACGGCCCGCTGCCGTCGGCCGACGGGCCGGCGCCGTCGCCGGTGCCGTTGTCGCCGGAAGGACCCGCGTCGGCCGAGCTCGCCGAGGCCTGGTAGGCCGCGGTGCTCACCCGCTGCAGGACGCTGGCCAGGTCCGTGGTCGATCGCTTGACGGCTTCTAGGTCGCTCCCCTTGAGCGCCTCCCGCACCACCTCGATCGCCGACTCGGTGGCGGCCCGATCCTCGGACGACACCTTGTCGCCGAGGTCCTTGAGCGTCCGTTCGGCCTGATAGGTGAGCTGCTCCGCCTGGTTGCGGGTCTCGACCTCCTCGCGTCGCTGTCGATCCTCGTCGGCGTGGTCCTTGGCGTCCCGGACCATCTTGTCGACATCGTCCTTCGAGAGCATCGACGAGGCGGTGATCCGGACCTGCTGCTCCTTGGCGGTCGCCCGGTCCTTGGCCTTGACGTCGAGGATCCCGTTGGCGTCGATGTCGAACGTGACCTCGACCTGCGGGATGCCGCGGGGCGCCGGCGGGATGCCGTCGAGGATGAACCGGCCGAGGGTCTTGTTGTCCGCGGCGAACTCGCGCTCGCCCTGGAGGACGTGGATCTCGACCTGGCTCTGGTTGTCCGACGCGGTCGAGAAGACCTGCGACTTGGACGTCGGGATGGTCGTGTTGCGCTCGATCAGCTTGGTCATGACGCCGCCGAGCGTCTCGATGCCGAGCGACAGCGGGGTCACGTCGAGGAGCAGGACGTCCTTGACGTCGCCCGCCAGGACACCGGCCTGGATGGCGGCGCCGACGGCGACGACCTCGTCGGGGTTGACCCCGCGGTTCGGTTCCTTGCCACCGAAGAAGCCCTTGACCGCCTCGATGACCGCCGGCATCCGGGTCATCCCGCCGACGAGCACGACCTCGTCGATCTCGGACGGCTTGAGCCCGGCGTCCTTGAGCGCCTTGGCGACCGGATCCTTGGTCTTCTCGACGAGATCGCGAACGAGCTCCTCGAGCTTGGCCCGGCTAAGGGTCACCACGAGGTGCTTCGGGCCGGACGCATCGGCGGTGATGTACGGCAGGTTGATCTCGGTCGACATCGTCGACGACAGCTCGATCTTCGCCTTCTCGGCCGCCTCCTTGAGGCGCTGGAGGGCCTGCTGGTCCTTCGACAGGTCCATCCCCTGGTCGCGCTTGAACTCGGCCAGCAGCCAGTCGATGACACGCTGGTCGAAGTCGTCGCCGCCGAGATGGGTGTCGCCGTTGGTCGCCTTGACCTCGAACACGCCGTCGCCCAGCTCGAGGATCGAGATGTCGAACGTACCGCCACCGAGGTCGTAGACCGCGATCTTCTCGTCGGTCTTCTTGTCGAGGCCGTAGGCCAGCGCGGAAGCGGTCGGCTCGTTGATGATCCGCTTGACGTCGAGGCCGGCGATCCGGCCGGCGTCCTTGGTCGCCTGGCGCTGGGTGTCGTCGAAGTAGGCGGGGACCGTGATCACGGCCTCGGTGATCTTCTCACCGAGGTACGCCTCCGCATCCGCCTTGAGCTTCTGCAGGATCATCGCGCTCAGCTCGGGCGGCGTGTACGCCTTGCCGTCGCCGACCAGGACCTGGATGCCGTCGCTCTTGGGGTCCTTCTCGACCTTGTATGGGACGAGGTCCTTCGAGCGCTTGACCTCCGGGTCGTCCCAGCGGCGGCCCATGAAGCGCTTGATCGAGAAGACGGTGTTGGCCGGGTTGGTCACGGCCTGGCGCTTCGCCAGCTGGCCGACGAGACGCTCGCCGGCCTTCGTGAACGCGACGACAGACGGGACGGTCCGGCCGCCCTCGGCCGATGCGATGACGGTCGGCTCGCCGCCCTCCATGACCGCGACGACGGAGTTCGTCGTGCCGAGGTCGATGCCGATGATCTTGCCCATGGTTCGGGTTCTCCTGGTCGGTCAGCTGGTCTAGGGCTGGATGGTTCGGTTGATGAACGGTTCAGTTGATGGGTTCGGTGTCGTCGGACGGTGCCGCCGCGACGGCGACCATCGCGGGCCGCAGGATCCGGTCGCGGATCCGATAGCCGCGCTGGAGCTCGGACACGATCGCGCCTTCGGGGAGGTCGGTCCCCGGGACATTGACGAGGGCCTCGTGCTGGTATGGGTCGAACGGGACGCCCGGCACGACCTCGATCGCGCTGACGCCCTCGCTCTCGAGCAGCAGCCGGAGCTTGCGATCGATCGCCGTCACGCCCTCCGCCCAGGCGTCCCCGGCCAGCGTCTCCGGACGGGCGTCGATGGCCCGATCGAAGTCGTCCGCGAGGGCCAGCACCTTGCGCAGGAGCCCGTCGGCGGCCAGGCCGGCATCGCGCTCGCGTTCATCGGCTGTGCGCCGGCGGAAGTTCGTGAACTCGGCCCGCTCGCGCTGGAGTCCGGCGAGGTACTCGGCCGCCTGGCCATCGGCGATCTCGAGCTGCGACTTGAGCTGGTCGATCTCGGCGAGGAGTTTGGTCGGGGAGATGTCGATCTCCTCGGCGCGCTCCTGGGCTCGGGTCTTGTGGGGCATGGCGTCAGGTCTGTCCTTCAGGGTCCGATGGATCAGGCGTACAGGTGGTCGACGAGCTCGTTCATCAGGCCGGACACGAAGCCGACCGTCCCGATCGCGTGGGAGTACGCCATCCGGGTGGGCCCGAGGACGCCGACGACCCCGACCGCCCGACCGGGCCGGCCGTACGGTGCGAGGACGAGCGACACCTCGCGCATCTCGGCGGGGGCGTTCTCGTGTCCGATGAATACGTGGATCCGGCCGCTCCCGGCGATCAGCGCCAGCAGCTCGCCGAGGTACGACCGGTTCTCGAGCGCCGAGAACACCCGGCGAAGCTTCTCGCTCTGGGCGAATTCGGGCGCTTCCATGACGTTGAGCAGGCCGTCGCTGTAGACCTCCTCGACGGCCTCGCCGTCGGACTCGCGCATCGTCCGGCCGATCCGCTCGGCGACGCGGCTGACCACCAGGGCATCGACCGCAGCGGGCGCCTCGGGCTCGAGGTCGGCCGCGATGGCGGCCGCCGCCGCGTACGTCGGCAGGCGCGACTCGACCTGGGCGGCGGTCAGGCCGGTCAGGTCGTCGTTGAGACGGTTCGCGCTCCGGGTGAGGTCGTCCTGATCGACGGGCCGGTCGAGGCTGATCATGCCTTGCTTGATCGTGCCCTCGCGGAGGACGAGGATCAGGCTGGCGACCCGGTCCTGGAGCGCGACCAGATCGATCCGGCGGACGCGGGCGGACGCCGGCTTGGCGGCCGTAGCGAGGCCGGCCGAGCCGGTCACGCTGGCGAGAGTGGTCGCGGCCAGCCGGAACCAGTGCTCGCTGGCGAACTCGACCTGGCCGAATTGGTGTCGGATCATCAGCTGCTCGACCGCTGGCAGGACGGTGGTGTCGGCCAGCGTTTCGACATACAGGCGATAGCCGGTGTCGGTCGGGATGCGACCCGCGCTCGTGTGCGGGTGGGTGAGCAGACCGGCTGCCTCGAGGTCGGCGAGGATCGACCGGACCGTGGCCGAGCTGACGCCCAGGCGATACCGATCGACGAGCGCCTGGGACCCGACCGGGACGGCCGAGACGACGTATTCCTCGATGACGGCCCGCAGGATCGCCTGCGAACGAGCGTCCAGGGGGCCGGCGGTGGGGCGACTCCGTCGCGCCAAGGGCGGTGGCTCCTTCCTGTTAGCACTCTATGGTTGAGAGTGCTAACGGTGTGGTCCGCATGGTAGCAGTCGACGCCTGCGAGTGTCAACGAACCGGCCGGGGCCGCGGCACGGGCTAGATCAGCCGGGCGAAGACCTCGTTCGACAGGAGCCGGCCGTTGGTCGTGAACCGGACGCGCCCGTCCGTGGTCTGTTCCACGAGACCCGCCGCGTCGGCCCAGGCGAGCGTCTCGTCGAACGGCGGTTCGAGGAAGGCCAGCAGCGGGACCCCGGCTTCGAGCCGGAGTCCGAGGATGAGGGCTTCGGCGGCCGCTGCGGTCGGATCGAGCCGCGGTTCGACGCCGCCCGGCGGCAGGCTCGGGGGGACGGCGTGGTCCGCCGGTCGGAGCGCCGCGATGTAGCCATCCAGGCGAGCGGCGGTCCAGCGCCGATCGAGTCCGTCGAAGGCGTGCGCCCCGGGCCCCACCGCTTCGACCGGCCGGCGTTCCCAGTACGCGAGGTTGTGCCGGCTTTCGTGCCCTGGCCGCGCCCAGTTCGATAGCTCATAGCCATGGAAGCCGGCCTCGGTGAGGCGATGGACGGCGAAGTGGTACATCGCGGCGGCACGATCGTCGTCCTGCGCGACCCGAGCGCGCTCGCGCCAGCGCCGCGCCCCGGCACTCGTCGGGAGGTGATCGCCCGACGGGCCGGTCAACCCTTCGGCGTCCGGGTCGTCGAGGACCAGGGCGTACAGCGAGACGTGGTCCGGGCCGAGGGCGATCGCCCGCTCGAGGGAATCGGTCCAGCTCGCCAGCGACTGACCGGGCACGTCGTACAGCAGGTCGATGTTGATCGAACCGATCCCGGCGGCCCGGGCGGCATCGACCGCATCGGCGACGTCGCCCGGCGAGTGGCGGCGACCGAGCTGACCCAGCTCGGCGGCGTTGAAGCTCTGCGCCCCGAACGAGATCCGGCTGATGCCCGCGTCGCGCTGGAGGAAGACGTCGCCGCGTTCATCCGGGCCGGGATTGGCCTCGACCGTGACCTCGGCCCCGTCGGCCAGCCCGAACCGCCGGCGGACACGTTCGACGATCCCGGCCAGGTCGTCCGGAGCGAGCAGCGACGGCGTGCCGCCGCCGAGGTAGAGCGACGCCAGCGGCGCTCGGCGACCGGCCGTCCGACCTGGTCGCCCGAAGCGTTCGTCGACGACGTCCGCCCGGAGATCCAGCTCGGTCAGGACGGCATCGACGTACGACGCGATCCGGTTGCGCGGTCCCAGCGTGTCGGAGCCAGCCAGGACCACGAAGTCGCAATAGGGGCAGATCGACACGCAGAACGGGAAGTGGACGTACAGACCGACCGGCGGCGATGGGGCGTCGACGACGGAAGGGGCCACGCGCGGATGATGCGCCGCTCACCGTCGGCAGGTCCAGCCCCGGTGTCGGGCTGGATCAGCGCTTCGGGTCGATCGATTCGCGCGACGTGCCGACCGTGGACCAGCCCTCCGGGATCCGCCGCTTCTTCTCGATCTCCTCGACCTCGCGGCCGACTGGCGCGGGCTGTCCGGTGTGCCCGGTCGCGACGAACGTCGCGAAGCGGGTGATCGAGTGGCCCAGGAACGCGGCGCCGATCCCGCCCGTCCGGAGCGTCACGTAGCCGGACGCCAGTCCGATGACGATCGACAGGATCAGCAGGTACTTGTCCCGACCAGGCGCCCCGAGCCGGGTGACCAGGCCGTAGAACAGCGCCTGGAGGATGATCGCCTCCCCTGGCTCGAGACCGATCAGCAGCAGGAACCCAAGGATCGCGCCGCGGAAGATCGCCTCGTCGATGAACGCGGTGCCCACCGAGTTCAGCAGCGCCACCGGGTACGCCCCGGGCGCCGGGAACCGCAGGTGGCGATAGCGGAGCATCGCGAAGGCGATCGCCTGGGCCACCCCGATCCCGCCGTAGATCAGCCCGGCGACGACCGCCTGGTACCGGTCGCCGAGCGTGACATACAGCTGCGACGTCGGATCGGGGATGATCAGCCACGTCGCGACAACGAGCCCCAATCCGACGATGTACCACGCGAGCCGGCGCCGCAGCGGGGCCCGGGTCCCGTAGCGGTCGACCTCCGCGTACTCGGCGGCGCCGAACCGGTCCGCTTCGAGGCGGAGCATGACCAGGAGGCCGGTGAACCCGAGGGCGGCCAGCAGCCGGATCGGCTCGTAGAAATCCTCCATCGTCCCCTCAGACGCCGCGAGGCCGCTCGACGTTGCGCCTCACCCTTCGTCCATCCGGAGCACCGCCAGGAACGCGTCCTGGGGGATCTCGACGGAGCCGATCCGCTTCATCCGCTGCTTGCCCTCCTTCTGCTTCTCGAGCAGCTTCCGCTTCCGGGTGATGTCGCCACCGTAGCACTTGGCCAGCACGTTCTTGCGCAGCGCCCGGACGGTCTCCCGGGCGACGACGTTCGAACCGATCGCGGCCTGGATCGGGACCTCGAACATCTGGCGGGGGATGAGCTCCTTCAGCGCGGCGGTCAGTCGTCGGCCGATCGACTGGGCGTTGTCGCGGTGGACGATGAGGCTGAGAGCGTCGACGGGCTCGCCGGCGACCAGGACGTCGAGCTTGACCAGCGGCGCTGCGCGGTAGCCGGCCTCCTCGTAGTCCATCGAGGCGTAGCCCTGGCTGCGGCTCTTCAGCTGGTCGTAGTAGTCGACGATCAGCTCTGCCAGCGGCATCTCGAAGGTGATGAGGACGCGCTGCGGATCGAGATACTCCATCCCGACGAACGTCCCTCGGTGACCGGTCGACAGGTCCATCAGCGCCCCGATGTACTGGCTCGGCGTGATCACCCCGACCCTGACCCACGGCTCCTCGATGGCCTCGATCTCGCCGGCGTTCGGCATCAGCGCCGGGTTGTCGACGTTGACGGTGCCGCGGCCGAGGGTGAGGACCACCCGGTACTCGACCGACGGAGCCGAGGCGATGAGCTCGAGGGAGAACTCGCGCTCGAGCCGCTCCTGGACGATCTCCATGTGGAGCAGGCCGAGGAACCCGCAGCGGAACCCGAAGCCGAGGGCGACCGAGCTCTCCGGCTCGTAGGTGAAGCTGGCGTCGTTGAGGTGGAGCTTCTCGAGCGCCTCGCGCAGCAGCGGGTAGTCCTCCCCGCTGATCGGGTAGATGCCGGCGAACACGAGGCTCTTCGCCTCCTGGTAGCCGGGCAGCGGGGTCGTCGCCGGTCGCGATGCGTCGGTCACGGTGTCGCCGACCTGCGCATCGCGGACGCTCTTCAGGCCCGTCGCCACGTAGCCGACCTCGCCGGCGCGGAGCTCCTTGACCGGGACGAGCTGCGGGCGGAAGACGCCGAGCTCGAGCAGCTCGGACTCGACGCCCGAGGCCATGAGCCGGATCGTGTCGTGGGCGTGGAGCGTCCCGGCGGCGAGCCGCACGTGGACGACGACGCCCTTGTATGCGTCGTAGTGCGAGTCGAAGATCAGGCCCTTGAGCGGGGCCGCCGGGTCGCCCTTCGGCGGCGGGATCCGGGCGACGATCGCCTCGAGGATGTCCTCGATCCCCCGCCCCTCCTTGGCGCTGGCCAGGATGACCTCTTCGCGCGGGATGGCCAGGACGTTCTCGAGCTCGTCCATGACCAGGTCGGGCTGGGCCGACGGCAGATCGATCTTGTTGAGGACCGGGATGATCGTCAGGTTCTCGCGCAACGCCAGGTGGACGTTGGCCAGCGTCTGGGCCTCGATCCCCTGGGCGGCGTCGACGACGAGGATCGCGCCCTCGCAGGCCTGCAGGCTCCGGCTGACCTCGTAGCTGAAGTCGACGTGGCCGGGCGTGTCGATCAGGTTGAGCCCGTAGGTCTTGCCGTCCCTGGCCGGGTAGTCGAGGCGGACCGCCCGGGCCTTGATCGTGATCCCCTTCTCCCGCTCGAGGTCCATCGAATCGAGGACCTGGCTGTGCATCTGGCGCGCCTCGATGGTGTGGGTGAACTCCAGCAGGCGATCGGCCAGCGTCGACTTTCCGTGATCGATGTGGGCGATGATGCTGAAGTTGCGGAGGCGGTCCTGGGGGATGGTCACGAGGCGGCAGTGTAGCCGGTCGCGCGTCGGCGGCGGCCGGGGCGGAACGACAGCGCGATCGTTCGAGGTGGCGGAGCCGCAGGTCGAAAGGTCGGCGCGTCCGGTCGGCCGACCCTGACCGATGGATGGTCGTGGGGACCGCGCGACATCGGGGTTGACGATCTGCGCGCGGCATGTAAAGTACCGACAGGTTATATAACTAACTGGTGATGTCTATGCAGCCACCGGATCACCTCAGCGCGACGTTCGCCGCGCTCGCGGACCCGACCCGCCGCGCGATCCTCGCCCGGCTGGCGAGTGGCGAGGCCTCGGTCAAGGACCTGTCGGCACCGTTCGAGATGAGCCAGCCCGCGATCTCCAAGCATCTCCAGGTGCTCGAACGGGCCGGACTCATCGAGCAGGGCCGCCGGGCGCAGTGGCGACCCCGACGGCTGCGTGCCGAGCCGCTCCGGGACGTCGCCAGCTGGGTGGACCAGTACCGCCGCCATTGGGACGAGAGCTTCGAGCGCCTCGACGGATACCTGCGCGAGATCCAGGGCGACAAGACCGAGATGGAGGAGAGGACATGATCATGGCCACCGAACGGTTCCGGAACGACACGACCACGATCTACTCGGAGGAGGCGGACCTCGTCTGGGAGCGGACGTTCGACGCCCCGCGCGAGCTCGTTTGGCAGGCCTTCATGGATCCGGAGCGGATCCCCCGCTGGTGGGGGCCGCACGGCACGACGGCCACGGTCGTCGAGATGGACGTCCGGCCGGGCGGCCGGTGGCGCTACATCAGTCGCGCGCCGGATCGCGACGACGTGCCGTTCATGGGCGAGTACCTCGAGGTCGAACCGCCCGAACGCTTCCGCTGGACGTTCATCGTCGATGTCGACGGCATGCGCGACCACGTGGGAGTCGAGACATTCACGTTCGAGGACGTCGGCGGGAAGACCCGGCTCACCGCTCGGTCACACTTCCCGTCGGTGGCCGAGCTCGAGGGCGCGCTTGCGACCGGGATGATCGCCGGTGGGGTCGAGACCTGGGACCGCCTGGCGGCGATGCTCGCCGACGGCTGATCGACCGAACGAGCCGGGCGACGAGGTCAGCGCGGATCGCCTGGCTCGCGACGCTCAGGTCTGGAGGAGTCCGAGGGTGGCCACCCCGACCACGATCGCGACGATCCCGGCGATCTGGACGCGGCTCAGCCGCTCGCGGAACACGACGAACGCCGCGACGGCCGCGATCGGTGCGAACATCGACGCGAGGACGGCGCTGACCGCGATCCCCTCGCGGGCGCCGATCGTGTAGGCGACGTAGCCGACGATCTCGGCGACGCCGGTCGCGACCACGTACGGAAGGGCCGCCCGGGTGATGTGGATCCGACCCAGG
The DNA here is from genome assembly GCA_017881905.1 of Chloroflexota bacterium. GTDB lineage: Bacteria > Chloroflexota > Limnocylindria > Limnocylindrales > CSP1-4 > Chersky-267. Next base: position 25,588 of record JADGQI010000049.1, on the reverse strand, counting down.
ACGGCCAGCGGCACCGCCACGACCACGACGCCCACGACGCGCGCCGGCAGGATGGCCCAGGCCAGCGGCAGGAGGCCGGCGATCCGCCCGGCGCCATACAGCCCGAAGGCGAACGAGATGGCGGCCGCCAGCGCCAGGCTGGCGGCCCGCACGGCCCGGTCGCGCGGGATCGGCACGCCTTCCTCCTCGCCGCCGCCGGACGCCGCCAGGACGACCCCGACCGCGATGAGCGCGAGCACGATCCCGGAACCCGGCGCCAGGATCTCGCCGGCGAGGACGGCGATCACGGCCGCGATCGCACCCTCCGTCGACGCGATCGCCGAGACCACCCCGACGGCGCCGGAGCGATAGGCGACGTAGGTCAGGAGGAGTCCGCACACGTTGCCGAACCCGGCCATCAGCGCCCATCCGAGGGCGGCTCCATCGAGGTTCGGAGCCGGGGTCGTGACGAGCGCGATCGGGAGTCCGATCGCCAGCCCGACGACCATCGCTCCAGCGACCGTGGAGGGGGCCCCGACCAGGCGACTGGCGCGCGCGGAGACGAGGACCGAGACGGCGAAGACCAGCGCGGCACACAGGCCGCCGATGATGGGGATCATGGGCCGCTAAGTGTGCCCGAGGCCGACGTGTCCCCGCCGACCGAGGGGCGCTGGCCGGGGGTGGGCCCTTCTGCTACCATCGTCGTTCGTGCCGGGTGCCCTGTGCCCGCACGCACCATCCTTCGTCAGTGTTGAGGTTCCCACTTGGCCAGTAAGCCCCGAGGCTGGACCGGCGCCAGGACGCCGTCCGCCCTGAAGCGGGTCCGCACCGCAGAGCGACGCGCAGAGATCAACCAGCCACGCCGGAGTGCCGCGAAGACGCTCACGAGCAAGGCCGTCAAGGTCGCCGCCGGCACGATGGAGGGCGACGCCAACGAGGCCCTCGCCGCCGCCCTCAGCTCGCTCGACCGCGCCGCCAAGGCGGGTGCCATCCATCCGAATGCCGCGGCCCGGCGCAAGTCGCGACTGACCCGCAAGGTGAACGCGGCCCTCGGCGGGGCGCATGTCCAGACGTCGGCCAAGGTCACCAAGACGACCGGCAAGGCCGCCGCCGCGAAGGCCGCCAAGACCCGGATCGCGCTCGGCAAGGCCGGCAAGGCGAAGGGTGCCCAGACGGCGGCCGGCAAGGCGCGCGCTGCCTTGAGCAAGACCGCCCGGGCGGAAGCCGCCGCGACCGCCGCGGCAACCGAGGCCAAGGCCGCGGCTTCAGCCGCGGAAGCGAAGCCAGCCAAGGCACCGGCCCGGAAGGCGGCCGCCACCAAGCCAGCGGCCAAGTCGACGGCCGCCAAGGCGACCGCGGCCAAGAAGCCGGCGACCAAGAAGGTCGACGCCTAAGGGCCCGGCCGCTCTGCCTCGAACCTCGCTTGAACGCCCCGGCCCGCCGGGGCGTTCCGCTATCCGCCGACCGGGGTCGGGTCGGACGCGATCGAGGTCTTCGGCCGGGTCAGCCCGTAGACGACCCCGCCGAGGGCGGCGGCGCCGACCGACAGCGCTAGCAGGAGTCCTGCGGTCGCCAGCTGCTGCTCCCAGTACAGCGTGGTGAACGAGCCGACATCGGTCACGCCGGCGGACTCCAGCGCCGGACCGCGACCCGCCGCGAGATACCGCGCATACACGCATGTGGCTCCCGACTGGCAGTACGGCGGGATCGACTGCCCTTGCTGGTCGACCCGGTTGAAGTCGGGGTACCCGGTGTCCGCGAAGAAGAACAGGGCCTTGACCGCCAGCAGGAGCAGGGCGAGCGTCACCCCGGTGACGAGCCCCGCGAACAGGGCATCGGCCATGATCCGACGCCAAGCACCGCGAGGGGTCTCCGAGCGCTGGTTGGCGTAGTAGCCGATGAGCAGTCCGGCCATCGGCGTGAGCAACCAGTAGATCGGTTCGATCGGGATGACCAGCAGGAAGCTGACGCCGATCGTGACCGCCATCCCCAGCCCGACCCAGGCCGCCACCACCGCTCCATGGTCGACGATCGAGGAACGGTCGCGCCCGGGACTCGATCCGGCGGGAGCGCCGCCCGCCGCGAGCGGTCGGCCGTCCGCCGCGGGGTCGGTCACCTCACCGCCGCGAGGGCGGCCCGACCGAGGTACCGGGCGGTGTCACCGAGCTCACCCTCGATCCGAAGCAGGCGGTTGTATTTCGCCACCCGTTCGGAGCGCGACGGTGCGCCGGTCTTGATCTGGGCGGTACCCATCGCCACGACGAAGTCGGCGATCGTCGTGTCCTCGGTCTCGCCGGAGCGGTGGCTGACCATGGCCGTCCAGCCGGCCCGCCGCGCCATCTCGATCGCCGCGATCGTCTCCGTGAGCGTCCCGATCTGATTGAGCTTGATGAGGACGGAGTTCATCGCGCCCTCATCGATCCCGCGGGCGATGAATGCGGGGTTCGTCACGAGGATGTCGTCGCCGACGAGCTGGACCCGGTCGCCAAGCCTGGCGGTCAGCTCACGCCACCCGGCCCAGTCCTCCTCGGCCAGCCCATCCTCGAGCGAGACGATCGGATACTTATCGATCCAGCCGGCCCACAGGTCGACCATCTCACCCGAATCCAGCGTCCGACCTTCGCGCTCGAGCCGGTATCGGCCGGGCACTCCGGCGACGCCGGTCCCCTCCTCGAGGATCGAGCTCGTGGCCGGGTCGAGGGCGATCGCGATCTGGTCCCCGGGACGATAGCCGGCGGCCTCGATCGCTCGGAGGATGACCTCGACCGCCGCCTCGTTCGAGGGCAGCGATGGAGCGAAACCGCCCTCGTCGCCCTGGCCGACCGCGAAACCTCCGTCGTGGAGGATCCCGCGGAGCGCGGCGAACACCTCGGCGCCCGCGCGCAATGCCTCTGCGTAGGTATCAAGGCCCACCGGGGCGATCATGAACTCCTGGAAGTCGGTCGAGTCCACGGCATGCTTGCCGCCGTTGAGGATGTTGAAGAACGGCACCGGCAGGATGGTCGCGCCGACCCCGCCGAGGTAGCGATAGAGCGGCATGTCGTACGCCGCCGACGCGGCATGAGCGCAGGCCAGCGACACGCCGAGGACCGCGTTCGCGCCGAGGCCGCCCTTGTTGGGCGTCCCGTCGAGCGCGATCAGCGCCGCGTCGATGGCGGCCTGGTCGCCCGCATCCTCGCCCTCGAGGGCGGGCGCGATCGTCTCGATCACGTTCGCGACCGCCTTCAGCACGCCCTTGCCGCCGAACCGCGACTTGTCCCCGTCGCGGAGCTCGACCGCCTCGTTGATCCCGGTGGAGGCCCCCGACGGGACCGCCGCCCGGCCGACGGCGCCATCCTCCAGGACCACGTCGACCTCGACGGTCGGGTTACCGCGCGAGTCGAGGATCTCTCGCGCGTCGATGTAGGCGATGTAGGTGCTGGTCACGAAGCCTCCGTTCCCGCCGGACGGTCCTGGAGCACGGCGATCCCGGGGAGCTCACGGCCCTCGAGGAACTCCAACGAGGCGCCGCCGCCGGTGCTGATGTGGGTCATCCGGTCGGCCAGGCCCTGCTGCTTGACCGCCGCGACCGAGTCCCCGCCGCCGACGACGACCGTCGCGCCCCCCGACGCCTTGTCCGCCAGGAATCGGGCCATCGCCTTCGTGCCCTGGGCGAACGATGGGATCTCGAACACGCCGAGCGGGCCGTTCCAGAAGACCGTCTTGGCCGGTTCCAGCGCTTCTTCCATGAGGGTCTGGCTCTGCTTGCCGATGTCGACGATGTGCCACGAAGCGGGGATCTTGTCCGCGGGCAGCGTCTTGTACTCGGTCCCCTGGGTGACCTCCTTGGCCACGATCACGTCGACCGGCAGGACGATCCGCACGTTGTGCTTCTCGGCCATGGCCAGGATCCGCTTGGCGTCATCGACCCGGTCGTACTCGGCCAGGCTCTTGCCGACGGACTTGCCCTGGGCGACAAGGAACGTGTTGGCCATCCCGCCGCCGACCGCGAACAGGTCGACCTTGTCCATGAGATGGGTCAGGACCTCGATCTTGCCGGACACCTTGGCCCCGCCGATGACCGCCGCGAACGGCCGAGCGGGGTCCTCGAGCAGACCGGATAGCGCCTTGATCTCGGCCTCCATCAGAAGCCCGGCGTACGCCGGCAGGATCCGGGCGATGCCGACCGTCGAGGCGTGCGCCCGATGCGCCGTCCCGAACGCGTCGTTCACGTACAGGTCGGCGTAGGCGGCGAGGGCCGCGGCGAAGGCCGGATCGTTCTTCTCCTCCTCGACGTGGAAGCGGAGGTTCTCGAGCAGGAGCGCCTCGCCCGGCCGAAGTCGCTGGACGGCGTCGTCGGTGCCCACGCCGAGGGCGTCGCCCGTGCACGGCACGTTGAGCCGAAGGAGCTGGCTCAGTCGCTGAGCGACGGGCCGGAGGCGGAGGCCGTCCTGGACCTTGCCGTCGGGCCGGCCGAGGTGGCTCGCCAGGATGACCCGCGCGCCCTGGCCGAGCAACGCCCGGATGGTCGGGATCGCGGCCTGGATGCGCGAGTCGTCGGTGACCTTCCCGTCCTGGAGCGGGACGTTGAAATCGACCCGGACGAAGACGCGTTTGCCGGACGCGTCGACGTCCCGGATGGTGAGCTTATCCATGATGGCGGGGTGCCCCTTCCGTCAGGCGACGGCAGCGGGGATCCGCTCGGCCACGTACCGGATAAGGTCGGCCACACGGCAGCTGTAGCCCCACTCGTTGTCGTACCAGGCGATGACCTTGACCATCGTCCCGCCGATGACCATCGTCGACGCCGAGTCGATGATCGAGCTGCGCGCGTCGCCGCGGAAGTCGGTAGACACGAGCGGCTCATCCGACACCCCGAGGATGCCCTTGAGCGGGCCGGCCGCCGCCTCGCGGAACGCTGCGTTGATCTCCTCGGCGGTCGTCGGACGCGCCAGCTGCGCGGTGAAGTCGACGACGCTGACCGTCGGGGTCGGGACGCGCAGGCTGAACCCGTCGAACTTGCCCTTGAGATCCGGGATCACGAGGGCGAGTGCCTTCGCGGCACCCGTCGTCGTCGGGATGATGTTGAGACCGGCGGCGCGGGCCCGGCGCGGATCCTTGTGGGCGACGTCGAGGATGCGCTGGTCGTTGGTGTACGAATGGATCGTGTTCATCAGCCCGTGCTCGATCGTCCAGCCGTCGTGGACGACCTTGGCCGCCGGCGCGAGGCAGTTCGTGGTGCAGCTCGCGTTGCTGATGATGTGGTGGGTGGCCGGGTCGTAGCGGTCCTCGTTCACGCCCAGGACGATCGTGATGTCCTCGTTCTTCGCCGGCGCGCTGATGAGCACCTTCTTCGCCCCGGCATCGATGTGCGCGCGCGCCTTGGTCGCGTCGGTGAAGATCCCGGTCGACTCCAGGACCACGTCGACCCCGAGGGCACCCCACGGCAGAGCCGCCGGATCCTTCTCCTTGAGGACCTTGATCTCGCGCCCGTCGATGATCAGCGAATCCTCGGTGTGATCGACCGTGCCGGGATACGCCCCGTAGGTCGAGTCGTGCTTGAACAGGAGCGCATTGAGGGAGGTGTCGACGAGGTCGTTGATGGCGACGACTTCGATCTCCGGTGCGCGCTCGATCAGTGCCTTGAGCGATTGGCGGCCGATCCGGCCGAAGCCGTTGATCCCGACGCGAACGGTCATCGTTCGATCCTCCGTGTCCCCGGGCTCGCTCGGTGCGAGCACGACGTGATTGGGCGTGGTCGTGGGCGCGGCACGAGGGCCTGTCATCGATGGCCCGCCTGGGCCGCACCCAAGCTCGTCAATCGTACGACGCGGAGGGCCCACCCGGTGACGCGCCTCCGGCGACGATCCGGGCGGCCGGAGAATCGACGACCCCCGCCGTCGCCGGCGGGGGTCGGTCGTGATCCCGGTTGAGGGTCGGTCGGTCAGCCGCCGATCCTGAAGACCTTGCCACCGCACTTCGGGCAGGTGCCCGAGAGGGCCGGCTTGCCGTTCTTCATGGTGATGCGCTGCGGGTTCTGGACTTCGACCTTCATCTTGTCCTTGACGCAGTAGGCCTCGGCCATGGGTGGGTGTCCTCCTCGACTCAGCGTGGCGTCACGGGACGAACGCCCCGCATCCGCTGTTCACGTTCGATTCCAGAGTGACGGCCGCCAGCGGTCCGTCTGGGCTTCGCGCTTCTGGCGCTCCATCGCGGCGAGGATCCGGAGTCCTTCGAGCCCGGTCTCGACGCAGGCCGCTTCTGCGCGGTCCTTGGCCTCCCCCACCACGAAGTCGCCGGTGGTCCGCTGTGCGTACACCGCACAGACGACCCCCGCTCGGCTTCCGGCCAGGTGAGCCAGGACCATCAACGCCGATGCCTCCATCTCGAAGTTGAGGACGCGCTGGCGCGCCATCTCCTCGGCGAGGTCAGGGTAGCGGATGGGGAGCTGCGGGATGGGGCGCCCTTGCGCTCCGAAGAACCCCGGTGCCGTGGCCGTTACCCCGACGTGCGCTCGATGCCCGAGCTGTGCCGCGGCCTCGACGAGTGCGACGATCGCTTCGTAATCGGCGATCGCCGGGTACCCGTCGTGGACGAAGAAGCTCGTGGTCGCCTCGAGGCGGACCGCGCCGCTCGAGATGACCAGGTCCCCGAGGCCGATCTCCGGCTGGAGCGTGCCGCAGGAACCGACCCGGATGAAGGTCGGACGTTCCGTGATCGCCAGGATCTCCGCCACCACGATCTCGACGTTGTCCGTGCCGATCCCGGTCGACACGACGGATACCCGTTCGCCGCGATACATGCCGGTGACCGTTGCGAACTCACGGTTACGCCGTTCGAGCTCGATCGAGTCGAGACGTGCGGCGATCCGGGCGGTCCGATCGGGGTCACCGGGGAGGAGGATGTACTCGGCCAACTCGCCGGGGCCGAGTGAGATGTGGTACTGCCGTTCTCCGACAGGGAGTGCGACGCGGTGATCCGCGTTCGGCAAGACCGTCCCTCGCTCCTCTGAAGCGCTTCGCTGGCGCGAAACTCGGCCGAGGATAGTCCCGCCTTCTCGCGAGCGTCAAGTTCGGCTGAGCGTGGGTCACGCACGGGACGAGCTCGCCGGACCGCCCAGGGCGGCCACCCGGACGGCGATCCGCGCCGCCAGGGCGCGTCTTGAGCGACGGCGACGGACGAGCGCGAGGGCCGCCGATCCGCCGATCGCCAGGGCGAGGCACCCCGTCATCAGCGTCGTGGGGTCGGACGAGCCAGCGACGCCGACCGGACCGGCGAGAGGCGCTCCGGGACCGTCACTCGGCGCGGCCGCGGCGACCCCGCCGGCGGGGTCGGTGCTCGAAGACGGGCTCGGATCGGGTTCCCCGAGGCTTCCCAGGCGGATCAGGTCCGCCCCGGCCTCAACGACGAGCCGAACGCCGTCGGCGTCAAGCTCCACCCTGCCGATGGCATCGACAGCGTCGCCCGGCTCGACCAGGCCGAGGAAGGCGGCCGCCTCGTCGCGCAGGACGACCCGACCGATGGCGCTCCCGTCATCGAGGGTGAAACCGTCGGCCACCAGGTCCACGACGAGGCCTCCCACCTTGACCCGCGCACCCGGGTGGTCGGCGAGGTCCCCCAATCCGAACGTGGGGGCATCCGGGGACACTCGTCCGGTTGCCCCGTCGAGTCCCGCTGCACCGGACGTGGTCGGCGACGTTCGGGCCGTCGACGACCCGCGTGGGGACGCGCCCGGCGCTGGCGAGGCTGGACCGACGGCGATGTCTGACGTCGATCGCGGAAGGACGGCGTACCGTCGATCGGCGGTGCCGGGGTACGGCCGCCGGGCGATCCCGACGACGGTCGCGCGTCGACCCTCGACCAGCGTGGTCGATGGGATCGCCGCTCCCGACTGGCCCTGGACGACGACCTTCGCCGCGCCGACCCGGAGCTCGGCGCGCCAGCGGTCACCGAGCTTGTGGACGTCGACGACGGTCCCGGCGACCCGTACGAGCTGCCACTCGACCGCGACGGACGGTTCGTGGGACAGGGATCGCGCGGCGGGGATCGCCGCAGGACCCAGGTCCGCGATCGCCGTCGCCTTGATCCGTGGCGCGTCGTAGGCCCGAACGACCTCCCCCGTGACGCGGATGCGCCGGCCCGGACTCGGTGTCGTCGTGCCGGTCGGAGTTCGGACCTCGATCGCCCCGGATGCGTCCTGGACCACGATCCGCCGTCCGGTCGCGTCGAGGAGCCTGGCCGGCGTCGTCACGACGCCAAGGACGGTGACGGCTCTCCCCTGCATGGTCAGGGCATGGGCGATCGATACGAGCGGGACGCCGGCCGGCGAGGAGCTCGGTCCCGGCGTCGGCGTGGGGCTGGCCACGGGACCTGCCAGGTGGACGATATCGGCCGCATCGCGGACCCACAGCCGGTAGCCGTCGAGAGCGCCCTTCTTGGAGGCGCGCTGACCGACGAGCCCGGTCAGCTGGTATCGGTGTCCCACAAGGAAGTCTGATCGCACGAGACCGCTCGATGGGCCGGTCGAGATCCTCGCTCGACCGCCGGCGGCGTCGACCAGCGTCGTCGTCAGACCGCCTCCGGTCGTCGACGTCGGCGCGTGTTCGATCACGCCGGTCAGGATCGCGAGCGTCCCTTCGTTCGCCTCACCGAGCCCCGTGGCCGCGACCGGCACGGCCGTCGGTGGGGTTCCGGGGCCGACCCCGGGGACGATCCCGCCGAGCTCGGGTCGGATCTCCAACTGGCCGTACGGGTCGGCGAGCTTGCCGGTGACGATGACATGGGCGCCTCGGACCGGGGCGACGAGTCCCGCCGGCAAGCGCACGACGATCCCCGCGGATCCGTCGCCGAGCCCGATCAGCCCGAGGTCTCCGATCTGCCCGGATCGGGCCGTGACGACTCCGTCCACGGTGGCCGAGGTCCCGATCGACAGGGTTCGGACGAGAGCGATCGACGGCACGGCAGGCGTGGCGGTCGGGTCTGGGTCCCGCGTCGCGGTCGGGTCTGGGTCCGGCGGCGGCGGTGTGGGGCTCGACGACGAGCCCATCGACGGGCTGGGCGTCGCTGGGTCCGACGGACCGGGCGTCGTCGTCGGCCCGGGCGTCGGACTCGGGGACTGCGTCGGCGACGGTGCCGGTCGGACCTCCAGCTCGCCGCTCGCCATCGACAGGATCCGGTACCCGGTCATGCCGGTGCCCGTGGAGTCGTGCTGCCCGAGAGGGCCGATGACCGTCACTCGGTCCCCGCGGACGGGGTTCGAGCCACCGAGGGCGGCGGGACCGACGATGGCGCGGAGCGGCCCGGTCCCGTCGTCGACGAGCAGGCCGAGCCCATCGGCGAACGCCGACGGGGCCTCCACGATCGTCCCGACGACCTCGATCCGCAGACCCTCGATCGACTCGCCGGCAGTCCCGGTCGGGATGGTGACCGGCGCCGGCAGCGCCCAGGTCCCGAGATCGACGATGGCGTCCGCGCTCGCGCGGATGGTGCGTTGTGCATAACGATCGTCGACGGTGCCGCTGACCCGAACCCGCGTGCCGGGCGGCAGGACGGACGTGGCGGGGGCGTCGAGGTAGATCGCGATGCCGCCGGTCTCGTCCTGAACGAACCCGGACCGACCCGACTCGATGAGGCCAAAGCCGACCGTGACCGTCCCCTCGACGGCCACGCCCGCGCCCATGGGCATGGTGCGGCCCGTCGCGATGTCTTCGACCGGCGTCGGCGTGGGTGTGGGCGTCGGGCTCGGGCTCGGCGTCGGCGTCGGGCTCGGGCTCGGCGTCGGCGTGGGCGTCGGGCTCGGGCTCGGCGTCGGGCTCGGCGTCGGCGTGGGCGTCGGGCTCGGGCTCGGCGTCGGCGTGGGCGTCGGGCTCGGGCTCGGGCTCTGACCAGGGCTCTGACCAGGGCTCGGCACGGGGGTCGGCGACGGGAGCGGCGGCGCAGCGAGGTTCCGTGGCTCCGGTGTGGCCTGGACGATCCAGTCGGTGGCATTGTCATTCGTGTCCGTGCCGCTTCCGGCCGACCCGCCCGGTCGTCGCTCGATGCTCGATCCGGCCGGCGGCGCCGGAGCGACCGTGCCTTCGACGAACCCGCTCGTGGCGTCGCCCCAGCCGACCGCGTCGATCGGCGTGCCGCCGACCGGTCGCAGCGCGAGAGCGCCCCCGGTCGCGGCAAGGCCGCCACTGTAGGTCGCATCAGCGAGCGCGGCGAACGCGCCGGACGCGTTGGCAACCAGGAGGTGCTGGCCCGGCGCGAGCGGCCGCGGGCTCGCCCAGGTCGCCTTCCGTGTCACGGTCGACCCGCTGGAGGTGGCATAGACCAGCTCCAGGCCGCCGAGATCGACCGCGACCGTCGAGGCGTTCGTCAGCTCGACGTACTCGTCGGATGCGGACGCCCCGCCGGTGACGACCTCGGCCAGCAGCACGCCCGAGCTCGGCGGCCACGTCACAGCCGCGAGCGGACCGGGTGGCTCGAGGGTCGAGCCGAGCCGGGGATCCGGCTGAGCGCCGACCGCGAGCGCGGCAAGGGACAAGGCGAGGACCAGAGCGGCAGCCGCCGCCCTACGAGCGCGTACCATCGACGACCTCCCGGCGGGGACGGGCGGCAGGCGGGCGTCGGTTGTAGCAGTGCCGGCTTACCGGCGGATCACCTGAGACTCGTTCCGCGCGGAACCGGGCCGTCGTCTACGATGGCGACCGACCGGCGCGGCAGGAGCGTCCCGACCTGCCCCCGCCCGGAGCGTCGATCGACGCGAAGCGAGACCCAGGAGGCACCGTGGCCCGCGCCAAGAAGACCGACCGCGCCGAGGCACGTCGTCGCGCGAGGGCGGTCGCCGCCACGAACGAAGCCACCGCCGGCGAGGGGTCGGGCGGTGGCGCGACGGGCCAGGCCAAGTCGACCGGGGGCGGGGTCGCCGCCGGATCGGCGCCCGCCGCACGCCCGAGCATCACGGGGGCGTTCCGCGAGGCTACCCGGCCGGTCGACCTGCGTGGCGACATCCGCCGGATCCCCTGGCTGATCACACGGACGCCGGCGGTCGTCGTGCCGAGCCTCCTCGTGATCGGAGCGGCCATCTGGTACGCCACCTCCGGCGGCGGCAGCAGCCTCTCGAGCTTCGCCTTCCAGCTGCTCGTCTACCCGCCCCCGCAGATCGGCGCCCTGTTCCTGGCCGGCATCCTGACCGACCGGATGAGCTACATGGCTGGGGGGATCGTGGGGCTCGTCTGCGGCATCGTCTTCGCGTTGTACCTGGCGTTCGTCCCGATCCCGGCGACCGTCCTCCAGGGCACACAGCTGCAGGCCTACATGCTGTACGGCCTGGTCCTGTCGCCGCTGAGCGGACTGGCGATCGGTGGGTTCGCCGGGTTCTACCGCCGGTTCCTGCGACGCGCGAACCCGAACGCCGGGAAGCGCCAACCGCCCAAGAGCAAGGGCTCGTCGAAGGCGCCCGCCCGCCGCTAGTGCATCCGGCGCATGCCGGCGAACCCGAGCTGGCGGACGCCGGGCGGCCGGACCGGTCCGCCGACCGCGGCCGAGGCCTCGGGCAGCGGACGCACGTCGCGGGCGATCACGTTGACCACCTCACCTTCCCGTTGGAGGGTGCCGTCGACGAGCAGGAGCGCATGACGCCGGACGACCCCACGCAGCCGGGCCCAGGTGTCCGGCCAGAGCGTGACGTTGACCATCCCGGTCTCGTCCTCGAGCGCCAGGAAGACCGTCCCCTTGGCCGTCATCGGGTGCTGCCGGGTGACGACCAGGCCGCCGATCCGGACCGGGCCGGGTCGGTGCTCGTTAAGGGCTGAGTTCGGCACCGCCCCCAGCCGGTCGAGCGCCTCACGGAACAGCCCGACGACCTGCTGCCTGGCGTCGAGCGAGATGACCGCGTAGGCGTCGCCGAGCCGTTCGCTCTCGCCGATCGGCGGCAGTTCGGGGGCCGATGTCGCCGGCAGGCGAAGGTCCATCGGGCGGCCGGCAGCGCGTTTCGAGGCTCGCGCGGCGGTTCGGGTCGTCCGCCCGTCGATCCGCCCGCCGCTGGCGCCCATGACCTCGCGGAGCTGCCACAGGAGCTCGCGCCTGGGGCGAGCCAGCGAGTCGAGGCCGCCGGCGCGGATGAGCCGTTCGATGACCTCCTCCGGCAGCGCCGTCCGCTCGACGACATCGGCCAGGCTCCGGTACGGACCGGCGGCGAGCTCCGCATCGAGACGCTCGGCGTGCTCCTCGCCGATCCCCTTCACCAGTCCGAGCCCGAGCCGGACGCCCCAGCCGACGGCGCTCGCCGCGGCCCAGCGGCCCCGGGCGTCCTCCGACGGCATCACGCAGGCAGGTGAGCGGACGGGCTCCGGGCGTCGGTCGATCCCGGCCTCGGGCGGGAGGGGCTCGGGATCGATCCCGACCCATTCGGTCGTCGTCAGGTAGGCACTCGAGTTGACGTCGACCGGCAGGACGGCCACGCCGTGGCGTTTGGCGTCGTTGACCAGGACCTCGACCGGGTAGAAGCCCATCGGCTGGGCGTTGATCAGCCCGACCAGGAACTGGGCCGGGTAGAACAGCTTGAGAAACGACGACTCGTAGGCCGTCCGGGCGAACGCCGCGGCATGGCTCTTGGCGAACCCGAAGCTGGCGAACGCGGACACCTGGCGGAAGAGCTCCTCGGCGGTCACCTCGTCCATCCCGGGCTGGCGGAGACAGCCGTCGACGAACCGGCGGTGGAGCTTCTCCATCTCGCGGGTCGAGCGCCACGTCCCCATCGCCCGGCGGAAGCCGTCGGAGGCGGCCGGGCTGAACCCGGCGACCTCGATCGCCACGCGCATCACCTGCTCCTGGTAGAGGATCACCCCGAGGCTGTCGCGGAGGACCGGTTCGAGGCTCGGGTGGAGATAGGTCACCGGTTCGAGACCCTGCTTCCGGCGCAGGTACGGATGGACGGCGTTGCCCTGGATCGGGCCCGGCCGGATGATCGCCACCTCCACCACCAAGTCGTCCAGGTTGGCCGGCCGGCTCTTCGGCAAGGTCTGCATCTGGGCCCGGCTCTCGACCTGGAAGACGCCCACGGTGTCGGCCGCCTGGAGCATCGCGAAGACCTCGGGGATCTCCTCGGGCAGGCGGTCGAGGTCCAGGCAGGTCGCGCAATCGCGCTCGATGAGCTGGAGCGTCTCGTCGATCGCGGCCAGCATCCCCAGGCCGAGCAGGTCGAGCTTGATCAGCTTGAGCGTCTCGACATCGCGCTTGTCGTACTGGACGACGACCCGATCCTTCATCGTCGCCCGCTCGAGCGGGGCGATGTCGATGAGCGGGGCGGCCGTGATGAGCATCCCGCCGCTGTGGATGCTGAGGTGGCGCGGGAAGCCGTCCATCCGGGCGCACAGCTCGAGCCAGCGCTCCCAGTCCGAGAGGCCGACGACGCTCCCGCCGCGCGGCTGTAGCCGGGGATCGGGCTCGACCCGCGCCACGCTCGAATGGGCGGCCCGACCGTCCCCGTTCCGCGGCGCGGCCAGCTCCGCCGCGCGGGTCGCGGCACCCGGACGGTCGGTATCCCAGTGGAGCGGCCGGCCGAGGCGATCGGTCCTCCGCTCCGGCGGCAGGAGCACCCCCGACTCCGGATCGATCGTCCGGCCGTCGATCGTGCCCGGCGGCGAGTAACCCGTCCCGCGACCAGAGCGGAGCCAGGCCACGCTGGCCGGTGAGTCACCCGGACCGCCTTCGTCATCAGCCGGCCCGCCGGCCCTGATCGACGGCTTCGAGCCGGAGGCTATCGGCCAGGTGCCTGAGCCCGGGTCGATATCCTCGGCTCCTGCTGCCGCACGCCCGTCCTCGGCTTCCGCCGCTCGCCGCGGGTCCTCGATCCGCGGCAGCCGCCCGTCGCCGCGCTCGCCCGCATCCCCGGTCCGGATCCGTCCGCCGTGGGCGTGGTTGAGTTGGCCCATCCGATCGGTCAGCCCGCGGGCCTGGGTCAGGATCGGGACCGTGGCCGCGTCGATCGTCCCCGCATCCGTCACGACCCCCTCCCCCGGGCGCCGGAAGAACTCGGCGAACCCGCCGTCCGCCTCGAGGTCCCGGCGGACCATGACCGAGTCGTACGTCTCGAGCGCCTTCGCCACGCGGTCGACCAGCGGACGTGGGAAGCCGAGCGCGACCCCGACCTCGCGCACGACCGAGCGCGCCCGGTAGGTCACGATGTTGCAGACCATCCCGGTGTGCTCGGGCCCGTATTTCCCGTAGACATACTGGATGACCTCCTCCCGCCGCTCCGAGGAGAAGTCGATGTCGACGTCGGGATAGGTCGTCCGGCCCTCGTTGATGAACCGCTCGAACAGGAGGTTGTGCCGGATCGGGTCCACCCGCGTGATCCCGAGCACATAGGCGACGATCGAATCCGCTGCGCTGCCCCGTCCCTGGGCGGGGATCCCGCGCGATCGGGCGAAGCGCATCAGATCCCAGCAGATGAGGAAGAACTCGGCGAGGCCGGTCCGTTCGATGACGTCGAGCTCGTGAGCGAGCTGGCGGACGACCGCCGGCGTCATCGGGTGGTAGCGCCGCCGGGCACCGTCGTGGCACAGCTCGGCCAGGTACGAGAACGGCGTCTCACCGCCGGGCACCGGGAACCCCGGGAAGCGATACGCCTCGAACTCGAGGTCGACCCTGCAGGCCGCCGCCAGCTCGACGGCGTTGGCGATCCCCTCGAGCCACGCCCGGGCCGTTCGCGGGTCCGCGATCGCTCCGACGCCGTCACCGGGAGGCAGCACCGCGAGCTCATCGCCAGCCTTCAGGAACGACTCGCCGTCTGCGCGGCGCAGGTCGGCCAGCGTCCCGACCGTCCGGCCGTGGCGGATGGCGGTGACCACGTCCTGGAGCTCGCGTCCCTCGGGCAGGGCGTGGTGGACGTCGTTGGTGACGACCACGGGCAGACCGAGCTCCTCGGCCAGGCGGGCCGTCTCAGCGACGAGCCAGTCGTCGTCCGGCAGCAAATGGTGCTCGAGCTCGAGCACGAAGCCGGCCGCCGCGACTCCGCTCGCCCCGGCAGCGGAGCCGGCTGTCCGGGCGGCCCGCCCTGTGCGAGCGGCCGGGGCGACCCCGAACATCCGGGCGTAGCCTTCGGCGACGGCCCGCGCCCCCTCCCGGTCACCGACTCGGAGCCGCCGGGCGATCTCACCGTCGTGGCAGCCCGACAGCGCCACGAGCCCCTCGGTGTGCTCGGCGAGGAGCGCCTGGCTGAACCGTGGCACACCCTTCGTCCCGTCGAGATTGGCCCGGCTGACGAGCCGGCACAGGCTGCGATAACCCGTCTGGTCGCGAGCGAGCAGCACGAGATGCGGTCCGCGCTGGGCCTCGCCGATACCCCGCAGGTCCTCCCGGACGGGGTCTCGATGACCGGGCAGCCGGGCCCGCTCGGGACGCGGCCGAGCGGGCCAGCCGTCGACCGGCACGCGATCCGATGGACCCGCGTCCTGGATCGCCCCCCAGGTCGCCGACGACGGTCGTCGACCTCCGCGGCGGACCGGCCGCCGGCCGGGCACGACGATCCGATCCGGATCGGGACCGAATGCATCGAGCAACTCCAGCTCGAGCCCGATGACCGGATGCAGCCCGGCTTCGCGAGCGGCGGTCGAGAACCGGACGACCCCGTACAGGCCCTGATGATCGGTGATCGCCAGGCCCGACAGGCCGAGCTCGACCGCGCGCTCGACGAGCTCATCGGCGGCCGAGGCCCCATCCAGGAACGAGAAGTTCGTGTGGCAATGGAGCTCGGCATATGGGCGAGGGCGGGAGGGCTGGCCGGACATCTCGGGTCTTCCGTTTGAACGGACTCGGGGCCGGTCAGATGATAGAACATCTGTTCTATCCGTGGGATGCCGGACCGCGATGTGCGGGGTCATCGAGAACCATGGGCCCAAGGGGTCGGCCCGCTGGCCCCAAGGTACGGCTGGTCAATCGTGGTACGGTGGAGTTGAGTACCACCATGCACGACCTCCTCCGTCAGAGGTCGCGACCGAACGCCCGGACCCCCGGTCTGGTCGCCGCCGTGATCGCGGTCGCGCTCCTCGTCCTCGCTCCGCTGGCCCCCGCTCCCCTCGCCGCGCCGGTCGCGCGCGGCGCGGACCCGGGCATCCAGCCCCGGGTCATCGGGATCGCGCCGCTCGAACGCCAGGTCTACGGCTACCTGCCGTACTGGCGCCTGGACAGCGGGACCGCCGACCGGCTCGACTACAGCCTGGTCTCGACGATCGCCTTGTTCGGCCTCGGGATCAAGAAGGACGGCAACATCGACATGGCCTGGCGGGGAACCACGGCCTTCTTGTCGGACGATGCCGCGGCGGTCACGAATGCCGCCCATGCCAAGGGCGTCCGCGTGGTCCCGACCTTCCAGCTGTTCGACTCCGGCACGCTGGCGAAGATGTCCGGCTTCCTCCACAGCAAGGCCGCCAAGACCCGCTTCATCAAGCAGGCGCTGGTCCTTATGGAGCGACGGAGCGCCGACGGCGCGAACTTCGACTTCGAGCCGATGCCCCAATCGCTCTCGCTCGACTACGCCGCGTTCCTGGCCCAGTTCAAGACGGCGATGCTCAAGCAGTTCCCCCGAACCAAGCTCGTCGTCGCGACGTCCGCGGGGGCTCCTTACACGTTGATCGACGGGATCAAGAACATCGTCGACCAGATGCTCGTGATGACGTACAACTATCGCTGGTCCGGCTCGACGGTCACCGGGGCGATCGCGCCGCTCGACAACACGACCCGCACCGTCAAGCTCCACATCGAGCGATATCTCAAGCACGTCGCCGCGTCCAAGCTGATCCTCGGAGTCCCGTACTACGGGTACGACTGGCCGGTCACGAGCGACACGCCGAACGCCACGGTCAACAAGCCGGTCTCCAAGTACGGCGGGGTGTGGAGCGTGACCTATAGCTCGGCTCGCAAGTTCCTGGACGCCCACCCCGAGGTCGTCCGCCACGAGGACACCGCGGAAGGCAGCGCCTACTTCACCTACTGGGACGCGACGTCGATGACGTTCCGCCAGGTCTACTTCGAGGATGAGTCCAGCGCAGCCGCCAAATACGACTACGCGATCGCCACCGGGCTCGCCGGGGTGGGGATCTGGACGCTCGACAACGACCGCGGCTACCCCGAGATGAACGACGTCCTTCGGGCGAAGTTCTACGACCCGACCCACCGGGTCACGGTGGGCTCGACTGCGGTCAAGGTCACCCGGTCGGGAAGCACGGTCAAGCTGACCCATATCGATCGGGCCAAGAACACGGGCAACGTCCCCGAGCGTGGCACGCTCGTCTGGCGGATCTATGGTCCGACCGGGCGGCTGATCAAGAAGGGTTCCCTGACCTTCACCCTCTATCCCGGCAGGACTCGGACGCTGACGACAGCGACGGTGCTGGGGACCGCGGCCGGTCTGCCCGCCGGGACGTTCAAGCTCAAGGTCCAGTTCATCTCGCCGGCGGGAGTCTGGAAGGCGCCGGTCGACGCGTTCCGCCAGCGGTATTGAGCCCGCGGGCGGCGGATCGATGAAACACGCAGCGTTCGCCCGACGTCTGAACGATGCACACCGACGGCGCGTGCCTGGGGGCGCGCACCGATGGAATGGGCATCGGTCTTCCCGAGTGGTCGATCCGATGACCCGGTCGACGGCCTGGTGAGCGGGCTGGCGACCCGAGGGGCCCCGTCGCTCAGCGGCGGGGCCCCGGCACGTCCCGCGCCGATCTGTTCGCCGACACCCGATGCGAGGATCCGATCGTTGGGCCGGTCACCGGTCCTCGGCCGCTTGATCCTGGGGTCGCTCGTCGTCCTGGCCGCGACCGGGTGCGTGCAGGGTGGGGCATCCGACGCGACGGCGGGCGTGGCGACCGCTGCCCGCCCGGCGGCCTCGTCGGGGGCGGACCGCGAGTCGATGTCCCCGACCGCCTCGACGTCCCGGACGACGGCCTCGGCCACGCCACCCACGGCCGCCACTCTCGTTCCTCCGACGACGACCCAGACAGCCTGGGGCCGGATCTGGGACGCCCTGCCGGACGCCTTCCCGGTCTATCCCGGGGCGAACCCGACCGACACCGGAGAAGGTCCGGCGTCCGCGGTGGTCGACGTGCCCGCCACGACGGCGAAGACGGTCGCCTGGTACGACGCCGCCCTCGTCAAGGCCGGCTACTCGATCGAGGCACTGGCCGGACCGCTCGAGGACGGCAGCACGGTGATCGATGCCGTCGGCTTGCATCCGACCTGCCGGGTCCAGGCGTCCATCGCGCCGCACGGCTCTCGATCGATCGCCACGATCCTGATGGCGGCGGACTGCCCGTTCCGCTGAGCCCGGCGGCGCCGGCCGGCCGTACGCGCGCGACACATCGCAGCTACACTGCGCGTCAACATCGGACCGACGGTCAACCGGCCGACGCACACGGGGGATGGCGTCCGTGCAATCCACGCGTCCTCGCGATCTCGGCGCGCTGTTCCTCGTGATCGGGGTCCTGGCGATCCTGTTCTTCGTGAGCCTGGCGATGGGGCGTCCCGGCCTCCGCTGATCGCTCGTTCAGTCGTAGACCCGCTCGAGATGCCACGTCCCGTCGAGCCGGTCGAGATAGACCAGGGCGAGCCAGCGTGATCCGACGACCTTGAAGTAATCCCTGGCGATCGGATCGCGCCACCAGCCTTCGTCGATCCGCCAGCGGTTGCAGACCTCGACCGGCTCCCGCCGCCCGGCCCAGTGCACGGCGACGACCAGCCCGTCGGCGTCGAGTTCGACGCCGATCGACGGGTGCTCGCGCAGCAGACGCGTCACCGACTCGGCTCCGGGACGATCGGGTGGAACCCACCCGCCGAACCCGACCCGATCGACAGCCGCCGCCAACGAGCCTCGGGCAGGGTCGCTTCGGAGTCGGTGAGCTCGACCCGACCGATCCGGTCCTCCCCGTAGGCGAGGGCGAGTCGGGCGAGCTGCCAACCGAGCCGGGCGGCACGCGCAGCCTGGGGAACGAACAGGGCGAGCTGCTGACCGGTGGCCGGGGCGACCTCGGCGAGCTCGAGCTCGAGCCGAGCGACCGCGGCCGGCGGTGGCTCCCGCTCGAGCCGGGCGAACAGGAGCCGATCGATCGCCTCACCCTCGGCCGTGGGCTCGGGAAAGCGCTGTTCGATGGCGAGCGCGGTCGGTGTCCCCCGCCGGGCGAATGCCGGATCGAGCTCGAGACGCAGCTCGACCCGACCGGCCGCCGCGCCCCGAGCCAGGAGCTGATCGCCGAGCGCGCCGGCCAACCGGTGGAGCACGAACCGCAACGGCTCGAGGTCCTCGATCGGCGGTTCGAGCCCCAGCCCCAGGACGAGCCGCTCGGCGGCCTGATGTGGCCGGAACGCGACGATCTCCTGCCCGTTGGCCCGGGCGTGGACCCGCTCGCCCTCGGCGCCGAACCGGGCGATCAGTGCCGAGCGGGGCAGGGCCGCGACCGCATCGATCCGACGCAACCCGAACCTGGTGAGCCGGGCCCGGACATCCGGGTCCGGGGTCAGCAGAGCGGCCGGGAGCGGCCCGAGGAAGGCCGCCTCGCCACCCGGTTCCACGATCCACGGATGGCCGGGGGCCTCCGCTGCCCCGGCGGCGGTGGTCGCCGCGAACCGCGTCCCGGCGATCCCGATCCGGGGAGCACCCGGGAGGATCCCGGAGAGCGCCTCGACGATCCGCTCCACGAGGACCGGCTCGGGCCCCCACAACTGCTCGAGCCCGTCGATCTGGACCTCGAGCAGCCCGAAGGCCGGGTCGGCGGGGTCGGATGCGCCGGCGACACCGGGGCTGAACCCCCCGAGCGCCTCCATCGCCCGCTCGATCGTCGCCCGGTCCGCGGCCGGGTCGGGGTCGAGGAACGTGGCCTCCGGAGCCAGCCGATGGGCGGATCCGAGCGGTTGCCCGCGGCGGACCCCGAGCTCACGAGCCGACGGGTTCGCGTCGAGGACCGTCCCGTCGGTCCACGGTCGTCCGCCGAGGACGACCGGTCCGGTCGGGAACGATCCGAAGCCCGGGTCCGCGGTCGCGCGCGCCCGGACGAGGCGGAGGGGGAGATGCGGCCAGAGGAGGTGGAGCAGTCGCACGATGGTCGATCCATGGCTGGACGGTGATGGGGGCGTCGGTGAGGAGCGGCTCGCGGAGGAGGCAGGCGTCCCGCCCGCCACCCTCCGCGTAGAGGATCCGGAGCTCCGCTCGCCGCCCCGGCGGACCTGCCCGGTTCCGGGCGATCACCACCTCGGTCCACTGTCCGATGACATCGCGGCCGAGGCGGACCCAGGCGCGTCGAGCGAGCTCGAGGCGAAGGCCGGTCGATCCGGCGATGGCGCTCGAGACCGGGCCGGGCAGTCCCGGTGGCTCGAGGACCACGAGCAGGACGTCCGACCGACGGGCGAGTGCCGCGAGACGCCCGAGGCGATCCGCGATCGAGGGGGGACGCCGACCGTCTCGCCGGGACCGACCCGGGTCGGGGGCCTCCCTGACGGTGCGGCTCGGACCGCCGGACGCCGGCAGGTCCACGATGAGCATGTCCACGGACCGTCCCGCCACCAGCGCTCCGGCCATCGCCAGCGCCTCCTCGAGCGAAGCCGGTTCGAGGACGACCAGCCATTCGAGGCTGACCCCACGAGCGACCGCCTCGACCGGATCGAGACTCCTGGCAAGGTCCACGTAGGCCACGATCGAGCCCGCCGCCTGCGCGCCGGCGGCCAATCGCAGGGCGAGGGTGGTCTTGCCGCTCGACACGTCGCCGCGCACGGCCAGCCCCGCCGAGCGCGGGATCCCACCCGTGCCGAGGATGGCATCCAGCGCGGGGAACCCGGTCGAGATGACCCGATCGTCGTCCGCGATCCGGGCCGGTCGCGAGTCCGGCCCATCCGGGAGCGGCACCATCGCGAGCGCGCCGACGACCGACCCGACGCCCGGATCGTGCCCGCCGTGCGCCGACCCACCGACCCGCGGAGCGGCATCTCCCCAGCGCGTCTGGAGAGATGCCAGGGCCGCCATCACGTCCGTGGGAAGGGTCGTCATCGGACGGTTCACGATAGAACGGATGTTCTATCTCGTCAAGGGTCGACCGGTCCGCTGGAGGCCTCGTGCTACACTCTCGCACCGGTCCCGGGTGCCGCGATCCGTCGCCGCCCGGCACGACCCCTCGTGGGGATGTAGCTCAGCTGGAAGAGCGCCGCGTTCGCATCGCGGAGGCCAGGGGTTCGAGTCCCCTCATCTCCACCACCATCCCCGACGGCAGCGGCCTGCCACACTGTGGTCGCCGCGGTCGACCCCCGGCGTCCGACCGCCGACGGTTCGAGGAGGACAGACCGGATGGGGCCCCTGGCGATGACCGGTCTCGCCCTGCTCGGCGCCGCCATCGGCCTGGGCCTGCTGGCGTCCTGCTCGAGACCCGCGCCCGTCCGGACCGACGCGCCCCGGATCCGCGCGCTCCTGACGATCGCGGCCGCATTCATCCAGAGCATCGGCGTCCTGGCCGTCGTCGTCGGTCTCCTTGCCGTCGAACTGGGCGAGGCGGCCGGTCAGAGCTCGGCGCTCCTCGTCGCCGGTCTGGCCGTGGCGGGCGCGCTGCTCGGCATCGGGATCATCGCCCGTCACGCGGGTCGAGTGGACCCCCAGGCGGCGCTCCTCGGAGCCATGTTCACGATCGGTCTCGGGACCCTCGGCGCGGTGACCGGGATCCTCGCCATCGTGCTTGACGAGCGGGGTACGGCCGCCCCGCCCGACTGGCCGTTCGTCGTGGTCGGGATCGTCAGCGGAGCATGCGCCCTGGCGATCGGCTGGGTCGGCGGTCGGGCGCTCATTGCCGCGACCGCCACGGATGCCGACCTCGCCGCGATCCGGACCGCCATGCTGCGCCGGATCGTCCCGCTGGTCCTCGTCGGGATCGTGGCGATCGGGGTCGGGTTGCTGATCCTCGTCGTCGGCTGACCCTAGCCGGGCGGATCCGCGGCAAGCGCCGCGTGCAGCTCGACCGAGTGCTCGCGCAGCCAGCGCCGCCAGGCCAGGTGATCGGGGATCCGCGATGCGACCACGGCCCAGAACCCCGGGCCGTGCCCGAACACCAGCAGGTGGGCAAGCTCGTGGACGACGACCGTCTCGAGCGCCTCGGGCGGTGCCAGGACGAGTCGCCACGAGAACGCGAGGCGACCCGATCGCGAGGCACTCCCCCAGCGGGTCCGGGGGTCGCGGATCGACACCCGCCCCGGGCTGACGCCGAGCGCCGACGCATGCCGATCGATCGCCGCGTCGATGTCCGCGACGGCTCGTTCGCGCAGCCACGCCTCGAGCACGGTCGCGAGCGGACGACGATCGGCCAGCGACACGCGGACGACGATCTCGGAGACGCCCCCCGCGATGGCGACGCCGTTCGCTCCGTCCAGCGCCGACCACCCGGATAGGACGCTGGAGCGTCGCGCCTGGCCGTCGTCCGGCTCGACCCGCAGGACGTGGACGACGCCGCGCAACCGCAGACGGGCGCCGTCGACGAGCGCCTCGGCCGAGGCCCCGGCGACGGCCGCCCGCTCTTGCTCGTGGCGGGCCAGGTGGCCCCGGATCCACGGCTCTCGCTCGCGCAGGAACGGCTCGACGTGCGCCGCCGCATCACGCGCGCCGGGTCGTCGGGCCGGGATCGTGACGACGACGCCGCGGCGGGGGTCCACGACCAGACGCAGGCGATGCGCTCGGTGGGATCGACGCAGGGTGTAGGTCAACGGTCCGCCGGGCAGGATCGTCCGCTCGATCGATTCGGTCACCGCCGGGGGTCGGACGGCGGGCCTCGATGGCCGCGCGGCGGGACTCATCGCTCCCGGCGCAGCAGCCGACCGGGCCGCTGATCGGTCTCGATGCCGTCGGCGATCGCCTGGACGCCGTTGACGATGACGTGCTCGATCCCGGCGGGATAGCGATGCGGATCGAGCTCTGTCGCGAGGTCGCCGACGGTCGCCGGATCGAATACGACCAGGTCCGCGAACGCCTTCTGGCGCAGGACCCCGCGCCCGCGCAACCCGATCCGATCCGCGGGCACCGAGGTCAGCTTGGCGATGGCGGACTCGAGCGACAGGATGCCCCGGTCGCGGACGTAGCGGCCGAGGACCCGCGGCGCGGTGCCGTAGGCGCGCGGGTGCGGCATCCCGGAGCCAAGGTGGGCGTGGCCCGGGCGCCGGCCACCGGCGTCCGTGCAGACGGCGATCCAGGGCGCCGCCACGATCGCGTCCACGTCCGGTTCGCTCATGCAGTCCATCACGATCGAGGTGTCGAGCCGGTCGTCGATGAGCAGGCCGAACGCCACATCCGCCGGATCGCGGTCGAATTCGTCGGCGAGCTCGGCAAGGGTGTGGCCGGCCCAGTCTCGATGCGTCCGCGAGTCGGCGATGCGCAGGGCGGCCCAGCCTGGGTCCGCGCCCGCGTTCTCCCAGCCCGGAGCGCCG
The DNA here is from genome assembly GCA_017881905.1 of Chloroflexota bacterium. Classification (GTDB taxonomy): domain Bacteria; phylum Chloroflexota; class Limnocylindria; order Limnocylindrales; family CSP1-4; genus Chersky-267. The sequence goes on along the minus strand of JADGQI010000049.1, from coordinate 2,206 downwards.
ACGGCGATCTCGCGCTTGATCCGGTCCCGGACGTCCGGGTCGCCGAGCGACTGGACGATCGCCTCGATCGACATCGCCATCATCGCCGGTGGCAGGATGATCTCCAGGGTCGTGGCGGCGGCAGTATACGGGTACTGGTCGGCGGCGACGTCGAGACCGTCCGCCCGGGCCTGCTCCAGGCGCTCGACGGCCTCGCGGCCGCGACCCCAGGTCGACCGCGACCCGGCCTTGAGGTGCGACACCTGGAGGCGCGCGCCTGGACCCGCCGCGCGGATCGTCGCGACGGCCTCGTCGAGGGCTGCGGACAGATCGTCCGATTCGTTCCGGATATGCGACGCGTACAGCCCCCCACGCCGGGCCGTCACCGTTGCCAGGCGTTCGAGCTCGTCGGCGCCGGCGTAGATGCCGGGTGGGTAGATCAAGCCGGAGCTCAGGCCGATGGCTCCGGCATCGAGCGCCTCCTTGAGGTGGCGGATCATCGCCTTGAGGTCCGCCTCGTTCGCGGGCGATGACGTGGGTCCGAGGACGGCCCCGCGGATGGTGCCGTGGCCGACCAGGAAGGCGTGGTTCGGCCCGAGTCGCAGGCGCTCGACGACGCCGAGGTACCCGCCGAACGTCGACCAGGTCGGCTCGACCCCGGTCCCGGCCAGGGAGAGCTCGACCATCTCGCGGCCCGGTTCGGCCAGCGGCGCGAGGGTGTCGCCGCAGTTCCCGGACAGCTGGGTGGTGAACCCCTGATGGAGGTGGCTGGCGATCGCCGGATCGACCAGGATCGACGCGTCTGAGTGCCCGTGGACGTCGATGAAGCCCGGGCACACGATCCGGTCGGTCGCGTCGATCACGACCGCGACCCCCTTCTCGTCGGCGGCGGAGAGGTCCCCGATCGCCTTGATCCGGTCGCCGACGACGCCGACATCGGCGGGCGTCCCGGGCGCGCCCGTCCCGTCGACGACGGTGCCGCCGCGGATAAGCAGATCGAACGCGGTCACCGACCGATGGTGACACACGGACGCCAGCCTCCGGCGCCCGGAGCCGGTGACCGGCGGGCGCCGATCCGCTGATATACTGCCCGTCCCGTGGGGCTATAGCTCAGCTGGAAGAGCGCCTGCATGGCATGCAGGAGGTCCGGGGTTCGAGTCCCCGTAGCTCCACCATTCCGCTCGCCGGATTCCCTCGAGCCGCTACGGGCGCCGCCAGCGCACCGTGAACGACGTGCCGTCCGGGCCGGTCGCGGTCACCTCCGAGCGGATCCGGCCGTCAGCCGCCACCATCGCCTCCTGGGCGCGGACGAACTTGGACCCGACCAGCGGCCGCCGGGCCCCGGCCAGGCTCAGCCACGCCTCCTCGAAGGCGAACGTCTTGAAGTCGGGCATCCGCAGGGTGTGACATGCCTGGGGACAGCCACCGGTCGGTGCTTCGACGATCCACTCCGCCGATGTCCGCCTGAGGGTCGAGTTGACGATCGGGATCGACACGCGCTTGCGCGTGGTCAGGTTGACCAGCGACATCCGATAGTGACCGTTGCCCAGCGACCGGACCTGACCCCAGATCCGGTCGCCGACGCGGATCCGGAGGTTCGCCCGGAGGGCATACGTCTCGCGCGGGAGCGACTCGTGCCACGCGGCTGCCTGGGCGACGCCGCCGACGCAGGCCGACTCCGTGCCGATCTGGACGAGCGAATGATGGTCGTAGCCGCCGAGGCCCACCCAGTAGACGGCCGCCTGCTGGACCGAGCCGCGGCAGCGGACCTTGGGTTGGGTCCAGACCGCCTCGACGCACGAGAACGTCGTGGCGCCGGTCGCGACAAAGCCCGACCAGTTGCGGCTCTGGACGGAGGCGGACTTGCCGGCACTGGCGTCGGTCGTGGCCTTTCCCGGGCACGGCGTCGTCAGCGTGTCGACGGCGGCAGCCGGACTCGCGGTCGGGCTCGGCGTGGGGGTGGGCGTCGGGGTGGGCGTCGGGGTCGGGTTGGGCGTCGGCCGAGCCGTGGCTCGGATCGTCGGAGCGGTCGTGGCTATCGCGGCGCCGGGGGTCCCCGCCGTTTGCGACGATGTCGGATCGCACCCGGCCAGGAGCGCAAGGGCGACCCCGAACGGCGTGATGCGGCGCGCGAACCGGCTCCAGCGAGATCGACGAGCTGTCACCGGGCGACTGTACGCCGCGGTCCGCCGACGCGCACCGGGACGAACGGACCAGCCGGATCACG
>JADGQI010000008.1 GCA_017881905.1 Chloroflexota bacterium | reverse complement strand
GCCACCGTCTTCACGAGCGGGTCGCGCCAGTATTGGACGGCCTTGTCGTCGTCCACGCCCGGGCCGGTCCAGTTCGTCGAGGTGTCGTCGACGAGCTGTGTGCCGGTGCTCCCGTACGAGACGGTGAGGTGGCGGTTCGCCGTGCCCGCGATCGAGCCCCACTCCTCGACGCGTTCCCACGCGCCGCGGGCGAACTTGTACTGGAGGCCCGTGCCGTCCAGGAAGTCGCTGGTGTAGGTCCAGATCGTCGGGTCGCCCGCGTCCCGGGTCATCGGCACGAGGCCCGGGTTCCACGGCCCGAAGACCGGCTGGTCGCCGCTGATGTAGACGGTGCCCGTCGTCTCGGCCGGGACCTTCACGCGGAACGTGACGTGGACCATCTTCGGCGCCGCGGTCCGGGTGACCACGTTCGACGCCGCCCCCTCGTTCAGCGATGTGTCCACCGCGGTGACCTTGTACGAGTACGTCGTCCCGGCCTCGACCGAAAGGTCGTCATAGGCCGTCGTCGGTGCGTCGACCTGGTCGAGGAGGGTCCACGACCCGCCGTCCGGCATCCGGTAGATGTCGTACCAGCGGACGGCCACGTTGTCGGTCGCCGCGGTCCAGGCGAGGCTGATGAAGCTCGCGCCCCAGTCGGTGACGGCGAGGCCGGACGGCGCCGACGGCGGCGTCGTGTCGGCGCTCGGGTTGACGGTCAGGACGCCGCCTGCCGTGTCGGGCCCAGTGAGCCCGGCGTACGTCCAGTGGAGCCCGTTGTCGGTCGAGTAGCGGGTGTTGTATGCGAACGTGCCCACCGACTTCGGCAGCAGCGTCCCCTTGTACTCGTAGTTGTTGCCGGCCCTGGTGTTGAACTCCATCGGCGTCCACGTGGTGAACGACGACGGGGTGCCGGTGCCATAGCCGACCTGCGCGAGGATCGCACCGGTCGGGCCGTTCACGTCCGTGACGCCCGGGACGTAGACCTGGCCGTAGATCGTGTCGGTGGACTGGCCGAGCGTCACCGTGAGCGTCGGCGGCCACTGGACGTTCGCCCAGCCGATCGTGAACGCCGGGGTGGCCGACGCCTCCGCCGACTGGCCGCCGGCGTTGCCGAGGGCGTCGAGCGAGCGGACCACGTAGAAGTAGCGCTGGCCGTTCGTGACCGAGGTGTCGGTGTAGCTGGTCGCGCCGACCGTCGCGATGACGGCGTAACCGCCGCCGGAGAGCGGCGACCGGAGCACCTGGTACTGCGCCGTGCCGGGCGCGGCGGTCCAGGCGAGGGCGACCTGGCTGTTGCCGGCGGTCGCCTGGAGCCCGGTCGCGGCCGCGGGACCCGTGAGATCCTGGCCCGCCGTCGAGACGAGCAGCGCGCCGCGGAGGGCCGGCAGCGTGATCGTCAGGTTGCTGCCGGCGGTCGTGTACGTCGCGCCGCCGATGGCGTCCCGAAGGACGACGCCGTTGCGCAGGTACGTCCCGAGCGGGATCGTCAGCGTCTCGGCCGAGCCCGGGTTGCGGTTGACGGCGACGATGGCGACCTGGTCGCCGAGCTTGCGCCCGTAGGCCAGGGCCCGGTTGGCGTCGTCGGCGAGGAGCATCTGGAGGTCGCCGGCGCGGAGCGCGGCGGTGGAGCCGCGGACGCTCGTGAGGCGCTGGTACCAGGCGAGGACGTTGAGGTCACCGGCGGGCGTCGGGCCGTTGCTCGGGTCGCTGCCGGTCCACTGGAAGGTGCGGCGATCGTCGGGGTCGGTCGCGCCGGTCATCCCGACCTCGTCGCCGTAGTAGATCGTCGGCGCGCCGGGCACCGTCATCTGGACGAGCGTCGTCAGCTTGAGCAGCTGCTTGCCCGTCGCGACGTTCGCGGCGTTCCGCTCCCGGGCCGTCGGGTTGGCCTGGCCGGGGGTGAGCGACCACAGGATCCGCTCGGTGTCGTGCGAATCCAGCAGGTTCATGAGCGTGTAGTAGGTCGCGTCCGGGTAGTCCTCACGGAGCGACATGAGCTGAGCCGCCAGCAGGCTGGGCGGCTGGTTGCTCTCGCCGTCGTCCGGGAAGCCCTTGTTGTCGACGGTCCCGAAGAAGCCGAGCATGGCGTCCCGGAACCGGTAATCCATCGTCGTGTCGGCCTGGTCGCCGTGGATCATCGGCAGGACGTCCGCCTTCTTCCACAGCTCGCCGATGATCGGGGCGTCCGCCTTGGTGGCCTTGACGGCGCTCCGGAACGCGGTCCAGAAGCCGGTCGGGAACGAGCCGTCGTTCATCACGTCGAGCCGCCAGCCGGACGCGCCCGCGCGGAGCCACGTCTTCGCGACGCTGTTCGAGCCCGCGTAGACGAGGCTCTGGACCGCCGGGGCGGCCTTGTCCAGGACCGGCAGCGATTCGAAGCCGAACCAGGCGTTGTAGGTCATCGTGTGCGGCCCGCTGGGACCGGCGCACGGGCCATTCGGCAGCGGCGTGAACGTGAACCAGTTGCGGTAGGTGGAGCTGACGCTCTCGCACGCGCCGACGGTCGGGAAGTGTCCGTAGCGGTCGAAGTACGGGCTGTCGGAGGACACGTGGTTGAAGACGCCGTCGAGGATGATATGCATCCCGCGCTGCGCCAGGTGCTTCTGAAGGTTGTCCCAGTCCTGCTGGGTGCCGAAGCGGGGGTCGACCTGCAGGTAGTTCCGCGTGTCGTAGCTGTGGTTGGAGGCGGCGGAGAAGATCGGGTTCAGGTAGAGGGTCGTGACGCCCAGGCCCTGCAGGTAGGCGAGGTGCTGATCGATGCCCTTGAGGTCGCCGCCGTAGTAGTCGCGCCCGAGGGACGACGTCGTGCACGGCGTCACCGGGTTGACGTAGCTCGCGCAGCCGCCCTCGGGCAGCGTGGTCCACGACGGGGTCGTGATCTGGTCGAGGGGCGACGGCGGGTATCCGTAGCGCGGGTCCGTCGTGCTCGCGTGGTTGTTCTTGCGGCCGTCGGCGAAGCGGTCCGGGAAGATCTGGTAGATGACCGCGTTCTGCATCCACGGGATCGGCTTGAACGCCGGGTCGTAGACGGTGATGT
>JADGQI010000048.1 GCA_017881905.1 Chloroflexota bacterium | reverse complement strand
GGAGCGCCCCCAGGAGCGCCTCGTTCGTGCCGAGTCGCCGGTACTCGGTGGCGGTCGGGGCCACGAGCCCCACGGTCCGCCCGAGCGGCGCGGTCCCGGGTCGCGTCTGGCTGAGCCGGATCGCGTACGCACCCGGGTCGAGCGCCCCGAGCGGCGCCTCGTAGATCCCGGGCGCGACCTGGACGAGCGAGGCGTCGACCGGCTGGAGATCCGGCCCGACGATCTTCGCCGTCGTGGCGTAGAAGTCGCGCGGCGAGCCGTCCGCCTCGACGCTCTCGATGTGCAGGGTCGTCTGCTCGCCCCGGGTGTCGAACCGGGCTTCGATCCCGCCGGTCTCCTCACCCGGGAAGGTCCAGGCGACGAGCTGGCTGGCGAACCGGCTGAAGTCGCGCCAGGGCAGCCAGTCCTTCGCCCAGCGACCGGTGGTGTCCGAGGTCCAGGCCACCGACCTCCCGAGTCCGTACTGCCACTGGGCGAGGAGCGGGTCGTCCCGGCCGGTGACCAGGATCGTCTGGGCCGCCGCCTTGGCGGTCGTGCCGTTGTAGCCGAGGAGCGGGGGATAGCCCGCGTCGAGGCCGCGCAGGATCGGCGACGAGCCGGTCTGGACCGGATGGAACGGCTCCTCGACGATCTGCTGGCCGGAGACCTGCTGGGTCTCCTTGAGGAAGATGTCGGGGATCGACGAAGGGTTGACCGCCGGGTAGTAGCGCCCCCCGCCCTGGGCGGCGAGCTGGGCCAGCACCGGCGCCGCACCACCGCCCGCCCCGACCGTCGAGAGGGTGATCCCGGCCGCCTTCATCCGGGCCAGGATCTGGTCGTAGGCTCCGGAGCTGGACCACCCGTCGGTCAGCAGGATGATGTGGCGCCGGGTCGCGGTCGCCGTCTCGAGCGATCCGACCGCCGCGTCGAGCCCGGCGAAGATGTTCGTCTGGCCGTTCGGCTGGATCCCGGCGATCTGGTCCTGGAGGCTGGTCACGTTCCCGAGCGGCTGCGTCCGGACGACCCAGTGGGCGGCCTCGTTGAACCCGACGACCCCGATGCTGTCGGTCGCCTGGAGGGCGGCCACGGCCCGCAGGATCGCCTCCTTGCCGATGTCGACCTTGCGGACGCCCTGGATCGCGGTGCCACCGCTCTGGTTGAAGGTATTGCAGTGGCAGGCGTCCATCGAGCCCGACTGATCGATCACCACGACCAGGGCGATGTCGGGCTGCTTCGTCTTGTCGTGCACGCCCATGTCGACCGGGAGCACCTCCTCGAGCGGCGTGTTCGCGTAACCGCCCGCGCCGTAGCTGTGCGGCCCGCCGATCATCACGAGCCCGCGGCCAAGGTCCCGGACGTACGACTGGAGAGCGGCCATCCGGCGGTCGCCGAGATCGGTCCTGGGCACGTCGACGAGGACGACGCTGTCGTAGTTCGCGAGACCCGCGAGGTCGCTCGGGACAGCATCCGGGGCGACCAGCTCGGTAGTCTGGTGCTCCGTCGTGAGCGCGGCCACGAGCTCGGCGGCGACCTTCGCGTCGCCGGCCACCACGAGGGTCCGCGGCGGTCCCTTGACGATCGTGTCGGAATCGGCCCGGTTGTTCTTCTCGAACGTGTCGCGGGCCGCCTCGACCACCGCCCGGAAGACGTGGAAGCCGGGCTCCGTCGGCTTCACCCGGGAGGTCACGGCCGTCGTGCCGGCCGGCAGGTCGACCCGCTGGGTCGCCACGAGGCCGCCGTCGGCGAACAGTCGAACGGTCGCCGGCTGCGCGACGGTCGAGGTGACCGTCGCGGTCGCCTCGATCTCCTCGCCCAGCCGGCTGGTGGTCGGCGTCGTCAGCCGCTCGACCAGGACCTCGTCCGTCGCCGTCCCGCCGAGGAGCCGGGTCTCGATCTGGATGCCGCGGGAGGCCGCGAGGGCCGCGGCGTCCTGGCCGGTCCCGGTCGTGTCGTTCCCGTCCGAGAGGAGCACGATCCGGCGCTGGGCGTCGTCCGGGAACAGCGCCGAGGCGAGCCGCAGCGCCGCGCCGATATCGGTCGCCGAGCGGACCGGCGTCGAGGCGAGCCGGTCGATGTCGCGGACCTCGGCCGGCAGCCGCTCCACCAGGGCGTCCCGCCCGAACGCGACCACCCCGGCGAGGTCGTCCCCGGGCATCGCCGCCAGTGCCTGCCGGAGGAAGGCGAGCCCGTCCTCGCGCCCGGCGTTGCCGACCGAATCGGACAGGTCGACGACGAAGACGGTCGCCAGCCGGTCCACCGGCAGGACCAGCTGGAAGCCGGCGAGCGCGAACGTCAGTACGCCCAGGAGGATCGCCCGGACGAGGAGCGCCGTCCGCCGACGCCCGGTGCCGAGTCGGTGGCGTGCCGCGGCGTGCACGATCAGCGTCAGACCGACGAGGATCGGGAGGAGCAGAAGGAGCTCCGGCCGGTCGAACGCGATACTCATCAAGCGGCCCGCCGCCGGGGGAGCCGAGCGCCGATGGTCCGCCGGATCCGGACGAGCCCGTCGCGCTCGTAGACGGCCCACTCGACCAGCAGGAGCCCGAGGACGGCCAGGAGCAACGGTCCCCAAAGCTCGTC
>JADGQI010000047.1 GCA_017881905.1 Chloroflexota bacterium | reverse complement strand
GCGACCTGGCGTCATCCGGTGGCAAGAACGACCGGTTCATCTTCCCCGAGGAGGGGTCGATGATCGCGACCGACAACATGATGATCCCGAAGGGCGCCCAGCATAAGTACACCGCCGAGCTGATGATGGACTGGGTGTACGACGTGAAGCGCGCGGCGAGGCTGGCCGACTTCATCTTCTACATCTCACCGGTCAAGGGCGTCTCCCAGGCGATCAAGGCCCTCGATCCCGATGCAGCCACGAATCCCCTGCTGTTCCCGCCCCCGGACGTGGTCGCGAAGCAGCACTCCCAGCCCATCTGGGATGAAGCGACCGCCGCGAAGATGAATGCGCTGTACGCCGACCTGAGCGGGGTCTGACGTTCGTCGCAAGCCTGACCGCAGGAGGACTTCGGAAGGTTGACCCGGCATCGCTGGCTGATCCCGTACCTGCTCCTTGCGCCGGGGCTGCTGTGGCTGGCGATCTTCTTCGTCCTGCCCAACATCCAGATGTTCCTGATGTCGCTATCGACCAAGGGGACGGGCAGCGGGCTGACCCAGCAGTATGAGTTCACCTGGGCCTGGAACAACTACTTCAAGGCCTTCACCGAGTTCCCCGATCAATTCATCAATTCGCTGATCTATGGCGGACTGGCCACCCTGTTCTGCCTGCTCATCGGGTATCCACTCGCCTACGGGATCGCCTTCCGCGGCGGCCGATACAAGAACCTGCTCCTGTTCCTCGTGATCGCGCCGTTCTTCACGAGCTTCCTGATCCGGACCATCTCGTGGAAGATCATCCTCGGCAACGACGGAGCATTCCTGTCGATCATCCGCGACGTCCTCGGCATCGTCCCGCACAACTTCAGCATCCTGGGCACGCCCCTCGCCGTCGTGTCAGGGCTGACCTATCAGTTCCTGCCGTTCATGGTCCTGCCCCTCTACGTGTCGCTCGAGAAGATCGACCGGCGCCTGATCGAGGCGGCCCAGGACCTATACGCCGGTCCGCAGCGTCAGGGCGGCGCGTTCATCGGTGCCGTGGCCGGCGGCCTGCTGGCCGTCGCCATCATGGCTGGCCTCACCTACCTCCCGCTCGCTCCTGACCACCTGCTCGCGATCGCCCTCGTGGCGGTGATCGGCGGACTCGCGGGTGCCGTGATCATGACCCTGCTCGTGTCGGAGTCGTTCACCCGCGTCATCCTGCCGCTCAGCCTGTCCGGGATCTTCGCCGGGTCGATCCTGACGTTCATCCCGGCCATCGGCGACTACGTCAACGCCGAACTGCTGGGCAACCCCAAGACGCAGATGATCGGCAACGTGATCCAGAATCGGTACCTCGCCCAGAACGACTACCCGACCGCGGCGGCCCTGTCGTTCCTGCTGATGGCCGGCATCCTGGTCGCGATCTTCATCTACGCCCGGGCCCTCGGCACGGACGAGCTGACGGGTGGTGCCGGATGACCGCCGCGACGACACCCGCCCAGGGAGCCACCGCGGGGGGCGTCAGCGTCGCCCGACGAGCGACCAAGGCCATCGATCGGTGGCTGATCCCGATCTACGTGTTCCTGGCTCTCTTCTACCTGATCCTGCCGATCCTGGTCATGATCGCCTTCTCGTTCAACGACCCGCCCGGCAAGTTCAACTTCGTGTGGGGCACGTTCTCACTGGCGGCCTGGGAGAACCCCTTCGGGCGACCCGGGCTGCAGGGCGCGATCACCACCAGCCTCCTCGTGGCTGTCGTGGCGACCGCCATCGCGACGGTGCTCGGGACGCTGATCGCGTTGGCGCTGTCCCGCTACAACTTCCGCGGGCGGACCGGGACGAGCCTGTTCATCTTCATCCCGATGGCCACCCCCGAGATCGTGCTTGGCGCGAGCCTGCTGACGTTGTTCGTCGGGACCGCGACCGAACCGTTCAAGACACTGACGGGCGGTGCATTCTTCCCGCTCGGCGTCCAGACCATCCTGATCGCCCACATCATGTTCGACATCAGCTTCGTCGTGGTCACGGTCCGGGCCCGGATGCAAGGCTTCCCACGCCACCTGGAGGAAGCGGCGATGGACCTCGGGGCCACCCCGTGGCCCACCTTCTGGAAGGTGACGTTCCCGCTGATCCTTCCCGGGATCATGGCCGGCGCCCTTCTCGCCTTCTCGCTCTCGATCGACGACTTCATCGTGACGAACTTCACCTCCGGCACCGCCACCACGTTCCCGATCTGGGTCTGGGCGAGCATCAAGAACAACCTGCCTCCGCAAGTCCACGTGATCGGGACGATGGTCTTCGTCGGGGCGGTCGGACTCGTCGCGCTCGCAACGCTGTGGGAGCGCCGTTCCGAGCGTCGCGATCGACAGATCGCCGCCCAGGAAGCGCGACGCGAGGTAGCGGCTCTCGGCATCCAGCCCTGATGGATCGGCCGTGATCCGATGATCCGAACCTCGCCTGATGCGCCCACGGATCGCGTGGCCGAGCTCCCCGACCGGAGTGTGGTGCCCGCGGTCTGGAGCCGGATCACGAACCTCACCGTCGAGCGCGGCGAGGGCTCGTGGCTGATCACGACCAACGGCGAACGCTACCTCGACTACTCGTCCGGGATCGGCGTGACCAACACCGGTCACGCCCATCCCCGGGTGGCCGCAGCGGTCGCCGCCCAGGCGGTCAAGCTGCTCCACGGCCAGCAGAACATCGTCTACCACGAGCCCGGACTCCGCCTGTACGAACGCCTCCGGCACGTCCTGCCGGGCGACGGCTGGGGTGCCTTCCTGTCGAACAGCGGAGCCGAGGCGGTCGAGGCGGCGGTCAAGCTGGCCAGGGTCGCGACCGGGCGCCCGGTCATCATCGCGTTCCGCGGTGGGTACCACGGGCGAACGGCCCAGACGATGGCCCTGACCACCGCCAAGGACGTCTACCGGGCGGCGTTCGAGCCGCTGCCGGGGTCCATCTACCACACTGCCTATCCGTACTGCTACCGCGCCGGGCATGCGATCGATGCCTGCATCTGCGACTGGGAGGCTCAGCTCGACCTGACGTTCCACCAGTTCATCTATCCCGACAAGGTCGCCGCGATCATCGTCGAGCCGGTCCTCGGGGAGGGTGGCTACGTCGTCCCGCCGCCCGGCTTCCTGCCGCGCCTCAGGGAGATCACGCGCCAGCACGGGATCCTGCTCATCGCGGACGAGGTCCAGACCGGCTTCGGGCGGACCGGCAAGATGTTCGCGGTCGAGCACTGGGACGTCGAGCCCGACATCCTGACGATGGCCAAGGGGATCGCCTCCGGCCTGCCGCTGTCCGGGATCATCGCCCGACGCGAGCTCATCGAGCGCTGGGCGCCCGGGACGCACGGCGGGACCTTCGGCGGGAACGTGGTCAGCTGCGCGGCGGCGAACGCGACCCTCGACGTCATCCGGGACGAGGGGCTGGTGGCTAACGCCGCCGCCCGTGGGGCCCAGTTCCTGGCCGGCCTGCGCCAGCTCGGCGAGCGTCATCGGTCGATCGGCGACGTCCGCGGCCTGGGGCTGATGCTCGCTCTCGAGTTCATCAAGCCCGGCGAAGGCGACGGCCGGGTCCCGAACCCGGAGCTGGCCAAGCGCGTCCTGGCCGAGGCGCTCGACCGGAAGCTGATCGTCCTGTCCGCCGGGACCTACGCCAACGTCGCGCGGATCATCCCGCCTCTCGTTACGACGCCCGACGAGGTCGGACTGGCGCTGAAGGTCCTCGACGAGAGCCTGACCGCGGCGGGAGCCTGACGGCTGCCGGGGTCCGACCGGCACATGGCTGAGCCGGCGCCAGCTAGGACCGTCGTCCTGCCGGCCACGCCGGAGCGTTGGGACGATGTCGAAACCCTGCTCGGCGGGAGCGGCGAACGCGGCTGCTGGTGTCGATCCTGGCGCGGCTCGGCGTCGCCGGTCGGGCGTGGGGACCCCGATCGCAATCGTCGGCTCCTCCGCTCCGAGGTCGACGGCGGACCGTTCGCCCCGGGCGTGATCGCCTACCTCGACGGCGAGCCGGTCGGCTGGTGCGGCCTCGGGCCGCGCGAGGCGATGCCGCGACTCATGAACTCGCGGACGATCCCGCGGGTCGATGACGCACCGGTCTGGTCGATCGGGTGCTTCGTCGTCCGGCCGGGCCATCGTCGGCAGGGAATCACCCGGATCCTGCTCGACGGGGCCGTCGCCTACGCCCGGTCGATGGGGGCGCCGTGCATCGAGGGCTATCCGATCGACCCGGCCGGGACCCGCGTGTCGACCGCATTCGGGTTCGTCGGGTTCACGTCGACGTTCGAGGCCGCCGGCTTCCGGCGGGTGACCGAGACCGACGCCCACAGCGCCCGTCTGCCGCGCTGGCTGATGCGCCTCGACCTGGCAGAAGGATGACCCGCCCCGGCGCCCGTGAACGGGCGGCTCACCGGCTCGTCATCCACTCGACGCAGCCCGAGCCGGGCATCGACCGGCTCGGGCGGTACGATGCCAGGCACTCGCTCGATCATCGTCCCTCGTTCGTCACGTTCCACGCAGGCGGGCCAGCAGCTCGTCGTGGAGCAGGCCGTTCGAGCCGACGGCGCTGCCCGAGTCGATCCGGCGACGACCCTCGAAGTCGGTGATCCGGCCGCCCGCCTCCTCGACCACGATGACCGGGGCGGCGAGATCCCACGACGACAGGTCGACCTCGACCATGCCCTCCGCGGCCCCCTCCGCCAGGAGGGTGTAGCCCCAGAAGTCGCCGAAGCCGCGCTCGCGCCAGACCGCGCCGCACAGAGCGCGGAAGCCGGGCGCCCGCCCGGAGGTCTCGATGTCATGACCGGACCCGTACAGCAGCTGGGCATCCGGGACCGCGCTCACGCGCGAGACGTGGATCGCCCGCGGACCCTCGCTGCCGGCCGCACCGACCGACCACGCTCCCCCGCCCCGTCGGGCGTACCAGCGCTCGCGGAGGGCCGGCGCGGACACCACCCCGACCTGAACCTCGCCATCGATCTCGAGCGCGAGCAGGGTCCCGAACAGCGGCACGCCGCGGATGAAGTTGTGGGTCCCGTCGATCGGGTCGATGTACCAGCGGATCCGGGCGTCGCCCGCCTCGGTGCCGTATTCCTCGCCGACGAGTCCGTGATCCGGGAAGGCAGCGGCCACGCGCTGCCGGATGAGGCGCTCGATGCCCTGGTCGGCGACGGTCACATACGATCGGTCGGGCTTGGTCATCACCTCGAGATCGCGCCGGAAGTGGCGCAGGGCGATCTCGTCGGCCGCGTCGCAGGCGGCCTGGGCGAACGCCAGCCAGTAGTCGAGCTCCTCGGCGGACGCTCGAGCCCAGCTCGCGCTCCATGCGGGCCCGAACTCCGCCCCCAGCTCGGCCCCGGGTTCCCGGTGCGGCGGCCGATCCGCGGCTCTCCCGTCGTCGACCGGTCCGTCGGTGTCCGTCACGATCGGATCCTCGCTCCCTTCGGGTCGTAGAGCGGCTCGACGGCGACCTCGAAGCCGACCCACCGACCGAAGACCTCGATCTCGCCGCGCGTGCCGATCGCGGCCCGGTCGGGCGGCAGGTAGGCGTACGCGATCGAGCGCTCGACGGCGAAGCCGTAGCCCCCGCTGGTCACCCGCCCGACGATCGCGCCGTCGACCTGGACCGGTTCGTTGCCGAGGGCGATCGAGCGCGGGTCGTCCAGGACCAGGCAACGCAGCCGCTTGCTCGGTCCCGCGGCCTTCGCGGCGACGAGGGCGTCCCGCCCGATGAACTCGCCCTTGTCCAGGCGGACCGCGAACCCGAGTCCGGCCTCGAACGGCGTTTCGTCGGGCGTGATGTCGCTCGACCAGACGCGATAGCCCTTCTCGAGCCGGAGCGCGTCGATCGCCCGGTAGCCACCGGCGACGAGACCGTGCTCGCGGCCGGCCGTCCACAGCGTGTCCCACAGGGCGAGGCCGTATTCGGTCGGCGGATAGAGCTCCCAGCCGAGCTCACCGACATAGGTGACCCGGAGCGCCAGCAGCGGGACGTTGCCGACGGTGATCCGGCGGGCGCTCAGGTACGGGAACCCGGTGTCGGACACGTCGTCGCGGGTGGATGTCTCGAGGATGGTCCGGGCCCGCGGCCCCCACAGGCCGAGACAAGCCAGCGCGCTCGTCCGGTCCTCGACCGTCACCGCTCCGGCGGAGGGAGCCCGATCGTCGAGCTGCTTGCGGATCCAGCCCAGATCGTGGTTCCCGAATGCGGTCCCGGTCACGATCAGGAAGCGGTCCGCGGCCAGTCGCGTCACGGTGAAGTCGCATTCGATCCCGCCGTGCCGGTCGAGCATCTGGGTGTAGACGATCGATCCGACCGGTCGGTCGATGTCGTTCGCGCACAGGCCCTGGAGGAAGGCGCAGGCACCGGACCCGACGATCTCGATCTTGCTGAAGCTCGACTCGTCGAACAGGGCGGCGGCGTTCCGCGCGGCCAGCGCCTCCGCGCCGATGGCCGGCGACCAGTGCTCACCGGCCCAGCCGCGCGGCCGAAGGCCCTCGTCGCCGGCCGCGGCGTTCGTTTCGAACCAGTTGGGTCGCTCCCAGCCGGACTTCTCGCCGAAGACCGCCCCCAGCTCTGTCAGCCGCGGGTAGGCCGGTGACAGGCGCAGCGGGCGCCCCGCCAGGCGCTCCTCGTTCGGGTAGTGGATGTCGTAGTAGGTGGAGTAGACCTCGACCGTCCGGGCCAGCGTGTAGGCCTGGCTGCGGTACTGCCCTCCGAACCGCCGGATGTCCATCTTCCACAGATCGAGCTCCGGTTCGCCGTCGACGATCCAGCTGGCGATCTGCCGGCCGATCCCACCGGCTCCGGCGATGCCGTGGGCGCAGAACCCGGCAGCCAGGAAGAATCCCCGCACCGCACTCTCGCCGAGGATGAACTCGTTGTCGGGGGTGAACGCCTCCGGGCCGTTGATCATCCGGTTGATCCCGGCATCGCCGATCGATGGGACGCGTCGGACGGCACCGTCCATGATCTCGGCGAACCGCGGCCAGTCGGGTGCGAGGAGCTTGCCGTTGAAGTCGGGCGGCACGCCGTCGAGCGACCAGGGCGCCGGGTGGCGCTCATAGCCGCCCATGCACAGGCCGCCGACCTCCTCGCGGAAGTAGACGAGGTTGTCCGGGTCGCGCATCGTCGGGAGGGTCGGGCTGACGCCATCCATCCGCTCGGTGAACAGGTATTCGTGGGCCATCGGGATGATCGGGACGTCGACCCCGGCGAGTCGCCCGATCTCGGGAGCGAACATCCCGCCCGCGTTGACCACCACCTCCGCCCCGATGGTCCGCTCCTCGCCGTCCCGGACGACCCGCACCCCGCGGACCCGGCCGTCGCGGCGGTCGATCCCGACGACCCGGGTGTGCGTCTCGATCCGGACGCCGCGCTTGCGCGCGCCGGCCGCCATCGCCTGGGCCAGCCCGGACGGATCGAGCCAGCCGTCGGTCGGCAGGTGGACGGCACCGAGCACGCCGTCGAGCGACATCAGGGGGAACAGCGCCTGCGCCTCGGCCGGCGAGATCGACTCGAGCGGAAGCCCGAAGGTCTTCGCCCAGCCGGCCTGTCGCGCGAGCTCTTCGAGCCGCTCCGGCGTCGACGCCAGGCGAAGCGACCCGACCTCATGCCACGACGGGTCGACGCCCGTCTCCGCCGCCAATCGCCGGTACAGCTCGACCCCGTACATCATCATCCGGGTCAGCGTCACGCTCGAGCGAAGCTGTCCGACGAGGCCGGCCGAATGGAACGTGGACCCCGATGTCAGCTCGGCGCGATCGACCAGGACGACGTCGGTCCAGCCGCGCTCGGCCAGGTGATAGGCGACGCTCGTTCCCCCGACGCCGCCGCCGATGACCACCACCCGGGCGTGATCCATCCGCCGTCCACTCCCTGCCACTCCGCGTCAGACCCAGGCCGGTAATGTACCGGCTCGGTCCCGCCCACGCGGGCTGGTCGCACCTAGTGACAGGCCGTCGTGCCGCTGTCGCTGAATGCCCTGGCGGACGTGCTGATGAATTGCCAAGCGTAGCTGCCCGGAGCGAGATCGAGCCGAAGGACCCCGTACGAGGACGCGTCGCGAACCTCGGAGTTCGGGACGATGTTGTGGAACAGCCGGAGCGACTTGCCGCCCGTTCCGACGACGATCTCGCGGATCCCCAAGGTCGGGTCGGCCAGCCCGTCCGGGTCCTGCGGCGCGAAGCGCTCGTAGTCGTGGTCGTGACCGTTGAGGATGAGGTCGGCGTGAGCGGCGTACAGAAGCTGCCAGAAGGGGACGGTGACCAGGTTGTCGCCGTGCTCCCCCGACGAGAAGCGGGGATGATGCCAGATCGCCAGGGTGCACAGGTCCGGATGGGCGGCGAGGTCGGCCTTGAGCCAGTTCAGCTCGCTCGACCCCTCCCCACAACCGCCGACCGAATTGCAGTTCGAGTTCAGCACGATGACATGCCACGTCCCGGCCTCGTAGGAGTACCACCCTTGGGGTGGCGATCCGGCCGCCGCACCGAAGTAGGCGAAATACGGGGCCCCACCCGCGGTGATCGCATCGTGATTGCCGATCGCCGGGCGCGTCCGGTCACGGAACCGGCCCCAGCTCGGGTCGTAGCACTTCTGGAACTGGGCGGCGGTGCCCGCCATGTAGACGTTGTCGCCGGTGGTGAACACCGAGCCCGGGATCGCCGCGACCAGGGCGGCCGTCTTCTCGTCGTTGGCCGACGAGCAAGCGGCGATGTCGCCCGCGCCGACGAGCACGACGGTCGGTCCGGTCGGCGTCGGGGACGGCCCGACCGGAGTCGACGGCGATGCGACCGGCGTCGCAGCAGGAGTGCTGGACGGCCCGACGGACGTCGCCGCCGACCGGAGATCGGCGAGCCGCACGCCACCAACGACCCCGAGCCCGACGAGTCCCACCGCCACCACGAGCGTGACGACGACGCGGAGCAGTCGCCGCAACCGGCCTCGACGAGGAGCGGCGGTCTCTCCGGTCATCACGGCCTCGACTTCGTCGTCCCGACCGACCTCGTCCGCCGGCCCGGTCATCGTACCCCGGCCCCGTCCGGCCACCCGGCTGCGCTACCCTCCGCGGGATGAAGGGTCCGACGCAGCCGACCATCGACCAGATCGTCGCTCGGGTGCCCGAGTGGGCCGGCCGCGCCATCGAGGCGACGCCGATCCCGGGCGGCCTGACCAACCCGAACGTTCGGATCGTCGTCGACGACACGCCGTACTTCGTCAGGATCCCCGGGCCGTCGACCGACCTTCTCGCCGTGGACCGCGCCAACGAGGCGCATAACACGCGCGCGGCGGCCGTGGCCGGCGTCGGCCCGCGGGTGGTCCATCACCTTCCGGAGCTGGACGTCCTCGTGCTCGAGTGGCTGCCGGCGCGGACGATGTCCAACGCCAGCCTGGCGGCGCCGGGGATGCCGACGCGCATCGCGGAGGTGCTCCGCCGTCTCCATGCGGGTCCCCGATTCGCGCTCGACTTCGACATGGTCGATCTGTCCCATCGGTACCTTGACGCGGCCGAGCGGGTCGGTGCGACGGTGCCGGTCGGATACCGCGACCACCTGAGGCTCGTTCCGCGGATCGTCGCGGCGCTCGCGGTTCGGCCCCTGGCGAGTGTGCCGTGCCACAACGATCTGCTCGCCGAGAACTACCTCGACGACGGCGCCCGGTTGTGGATCGTCGACTACGAGTACAGCGGCAACGGCGATCCGACCTTCGAGCTCGGCAACACGTGCCAGGAGCTCGGCTTCGACGACGCACGCGTGGAGGAGATGTGCGCCGCGTACTTCGGCCAGGAGAGCCTCGAGCTCCTGGCTCGGATGCGGCTCCAGATGATCATGTCCGACGTGGGCTGGACGCTCTGGGCGGCGATCCAGGCCAGGGTCTCGACGATCGACTACGACTTCACCGCCTGGGCGGAGGAGCGCTGGGCGCGGGCGGCGACGGCTCTCGACGGACCCGACTTCAAACGCTGGCTGGCCGAGGCCGCCGGGGACTAGCTCGGGCCTGGACGCGGCTCGATCAGGCGCGCATCCGCGTCCCGTCGGGATCATGGAGGACATCCGCGGCGGCGACGGCCGGGACCCGCGCGTCGAACACGTCCACCTCGAGCTCCGTCCCTTCGCCGGCGATCGACGGCAGGTACACCGTCCCGACCGTTCGCCTGACCCCGTAGCCGTAGGCAGCGCTGCGCAGCCGCCCGACCACGGTTCCGTCGAGACGGACGGCCTCGCCGCCGAACACCGGCTGGTAGTCCGCGTCGCCGATGAGGACCGTCCTGAGACGACGCTCCGGGCCCTCCGGCGAGGTCTCGCGCCGGATCGCGATCGCGTCCCGGCCGACGAACGGGCCTTTGTCGAGCCGGACGAACGACCCCAGTCCGGCCTCGTCCGGAGTGTCGAGCATCGTCAGGTCGGTGCCGCAGTAGCGGTAGCCCTTCTCGAGCCGAAGCGACTCGAGGGCGCGGTAGCCGACCGGCTCGATCCCGACGTCGCGACCCGCGAGCGCGAGGAGGTCCCACACGATCCCGGCCCAGACCGGTTCGACGGACAGCTCCCAGCCGAGCTCCCCGGCGTAGCTGATCCGCGACGCGAGGACGGGCGCGGGTCCGACCCTGATCGGTCGCGCCCGACGGAGCGGGAGGGCCGCGTCGTCGACCGGACCGTCGGCGACCCGGCCGAGGATCTCGCGTGCCGACGGCCCCCACAGGCCGAGGCATGCCCACGAGGCGCTCTCGTCGACGATCGACAGCGGCGGGTCGTCGTCCCGGCGGTTCGACTCGAGCCAGCCGAGGTCGGCCGCCACGGAGCCGGCGCCGGTCACGACCCTGAACGACTCGGGCGCCAGCCGGGTCACGGTGACGTCCGCCAGGATCCCCCCGCGCGGATCGAGGAACTGCCCATACACGAGGCTACCGACAGGGCGGTCGAGGTCGTTGGCGCACACCCGCTGGAGCAGCTCGAGCGCGCCCGGGCCGTTCACGGCGATCTTGCCGAACGAGCTCAGGTCGATGAGGCCAACCCGTTCGCGGACGGCGCGGTGCTCCTCCCCGACCCGTTCGAACCACGGTGGGAGCGTCCAGCCGTACGCCCGCTGGTCGCGCCCCGCTCGACGCCACGGTTTGCCGGGCCGGTGGTAGTCGGCTCGCTCCCAGCCCGCCTTCGCGACGAACACGGCCCCCGCGTCCTGCAGGCGACCATGGACCGGCGAGAGCCGGTGCGGTCGGCCCGCCACGTCCGCGTCATACGGGTAGCGGAGCCGGTAGTAGTCGCCATAGGTCTCGCGTGCCTGGGCGGCCGACCAGGCGGGATCGCGATAGGCATCGCCGAAGCGCCAGGCGCGATACGGTGCGATGTCCACCCCCGGGTCCCCGGCCGTGATCCAGCCAGCCAACGCCCGACCGATCCCCCCGCCGCCGCCGAACCCGTTGAGCGACAGCCCGGCGGCGACCCAGAACCCGCGGAGCCCGGGGAGCGGACCCAGCAGCGGGTTCGCGTCCGGGGTCATCGCATCGGGATGACAGACGAGCCGGATGACCTCGGCATCGGCCAGGAACGGGAACCGCCGGATCGCCCCGGCCATCAGCGGGGCGAACCGCTCGTAGTCCGGGGGAAGCGACGCGGCGGCGTGATCCCACGGCACGCCGTCGATCCAGCGTGCGGCTGGCTCCGCCTCATAGCCGCCGAAGAGCATCCCCCCATGCTCGCTCTTGCCGTAGACCAGGTTGTCCGGATCGCGAAAGCAGGGCATCTCCCGAGGTAGTTCGGAGCCGGGCACGGCGCGCAGCGCGATGTGCTGGTGATCGACCGGTGTCGACGGGATGAAGGCGCCGGCCATCGCCGCCACCTGGGGCGCCCAGATCCCGGCCGCATCGACGACGAGCTCGGTGGCGATCGGTCCGTCATCGGTCAGGACGGCCGTGACCGCCCGGCGGGCGGACAGTCCGATACCGGTGACCCGGACCCCGGTCCGGATCCGGACCCCGAGTCCGCGCGCCGCGTCCGCCACGGCGTGGGTCGCCGTGTGCGGGTCGAGGTAGCCATCCTGGGCGAGGTGCACGGCGCCGTACAGGTCCTTCGGGCTGATCGCCGGCATCCGGATGCGCGCCTCGTCGGCCGAGATGACCTCGGCGTCGAGGCCGATGCCTCTGGCCCGGCTGGCGGCCCGCTCGAGCTCACGGAGCTGGTCCGGGCTCGACGCCAGGCGCAGGCTTCCGGACCGCTCGAACACGCCGAGCCGCTCGTACAGCTCGACGCTGTAGCTGCGGAACCGCATCATCGTGGCCGACGGGTTGAATACGGTCACGACCCCGGCGGCCTGGCAGGTCGACCCCGCGGTCAGCTGGGCCTTCTCGACGAGGAGGACGTCCGTCCAACCGGCTTCGGCCAGGTGATAGGCCACGCTGCACCCGGTGATCCCACCGCCGATGACGACGACCCGCGCCTGGTCCACCCACCCTCCTTCAGTATCGGAACCGATGGAGAACGGTACTACTCGCCCGCGGCTTCGCGGAGGGCGTGCTCGAAGGCCGGGGTCGACGCTCCGGACAGGAGCCGCTCGAAGTGCTCCCCGGCATAGGCCACGAAGTCGACGTCGAGCGTGCTGATCCCCTGCTGGAGAACGCCCCACATCGCCTCGCGGAAATCCGACACGACCCGCATCAGGACGATCCGCGCCAGCCGGTCGGACCGGGCCGTCCCTCCGTCGTACGCCTCGAGCAGGATCCGGTCCTCGTCCGGTACAAGCTCGTGGTTGATGCTGAAGTTGCCCAGGTCGAAGAACGGATCGCCCATCCCGGCATACTCCCAGTCGACGATCCGGATCCGCGTCCCGTCGTCGATGAAGTTGGCGTTGAGCAGGTCGTTGTGGCACGGCCGCATGTCGAGCGGGTTCGACAGCAGCGCCAGCTCGATCCGGCGGCCGATCGCCCGGCTGAGCTCGTACTCGAGCGGGATCGGGACGCCTCGGGCGACGGCCAGGGCGCGGTACGCCTCGACGATCCGGAGCGGGATGAACAGCCCGGGGATCGCGGCCCCGTCGTGCACCCGCCGGATCGAGTCGGCGACCAGCCGGATCGTGTCGGGTCGGTGGACCGCCTCGTCCGAGACGCCGATCCCCTCGATGAATCGGGTGACGAGGTACCCCTCCGGCCGGATGAACGCGGTGACCTCGGGGCCGACGCCGACCCCGGCCGCAGCCACCGTCGCCGCGAGCTCGACCTCGCGGCTGATCCCGAGCAGGTGCGTGTCGTTGCCGGCCAGCCGGACGACCCAGCGGGTGGGTGCCCCGTCCGCCTCCACGAGGAAGTTCCGGTTGGTGATCCCGCCGCTGAGCGCGGTGAGGCGTACCGTCAGGCCGGCCAGCTCGGGCACGCGCCCGAGCGCCGCGACGAGCTCCGTGTGGAGCTCCCCGCCGACGATCGGACCCTCCTGGGTCGGCTCTGGCGTCATCGTGCCCCTGCTCTCAGCGCCCCGGACGCGCCGACGGCGCGGCGAAGGCTCACCGCGCCGTCCGTCGAACTGTGACCAACGCTACGCGATGAACGCCTCTCCGGTAGCGCTGTCGGCGACGACGTCGTCGACCTTGCCGCGTTGGGTGACGAGGTAGTAGATCGCCCCGACGACAACCACCGCGATCATGATCAACTCGAAGATCGGGATCGGCGGCAAGCTGACGTCGGCGCCGAACACCTTGGTCGTGGCCAGGATCGGGTTGGACAGGTCGCGGATCCCGACGGTCGTGCCGTCGGGCAGCGGATAGCTGGCGGTCCCGAAGGCGCCGAAGGTGGCGGTCTGCCAGAGCGCGAAGTTGATGATCATCACCCCGCCCCAGACGAGGGCGAGGATGTTGATGATCGTGCCCCAGCTACCGAGCGAGAACCAGGCGCCTTTGTGGGGCCAGCCGCGCCGGCGCGCGATGAGCACCCCGAAGTTGCACAGAAAGTACGCGACGTAGATCATCCCGGTCGCCGCGGTGGCGAGGACGCCCGGCGAGTTCGTCAGGAGGAACGGCAACGCCGCCAGGACGCCGACGGCGATGGCGGAGTTGGCCGGCGTCTGGAACCGCGGATTGACATGCCCCCACACGCTGCCGAGCGGCATCCGACGGTCGCGACCCATCGAGAACATCAGCCGGGCGGTCGCTCCCTGGATCGCCATCGTGCAGACGTACACGGCCGCGAGGATGACGAGCAGGTAGACCTTCCCGAGCTCGCCCATATTGGCATTGATCGTGTCGCCGATCGGGTTCGCGCCGCCGACCCCCCAGGCGAATTGCTGCGCGCTCAGGATCTGCGCCGGGACATCCTTGAACGAGAGGATGATCGCCAGCAGGAAGACCGCACCGATCGCGCCCGAGATCCAGATCGCGGACAGGACGCCTCGGGGCGCCTGGCGGCCGGCGTCGAGGGTCTCCTCGCCGAAGGTCCCGGCGGTATCGAAGCCGTAGACGACGAACAGGCTCATGAACATGGCGACGAGGAAGATCGGCGCGAAGCCGCCGTCGGAGTGGACGTTCGGGGCCGACTGGGTGAGGACCGACACGGGCTGGTGGTTGTAGAAGATCAGGAGGATCAGGGCGAACACGACCATGCCCAGGATCTCCGCCCCGACGCCGAGGTTATTGATGATCTGCAGCAGTCGGATGCCGAAGGCATTGATCACCGTGGTCGTGATCAGCGTGATCAGCGCGATGAAGACGCTCATCGTGAACGCGGGGATCGGTGACGGCGATGCCAGGTCGAACCCGAGGATGCTCGCCAGGACCAGCGGCACGGTGATCGACACCGCCGTCGTGGTCAGGACGCCCGCCCAGAAGTAGATCCAACCGGTGAACCAGCCCAACGTCCGGTGCGACAGGCGCTTGGACCACTGGTAGATCGACCCGGCAACCGGGAAGTGACTCGACAGTTCGGCGAAGTTGAGCGCCACGAACGTCTGACCCAGGACGACGAGCGGCCAACTCCAGAAGAAGAACGGCCCGCCGACGGCGAGCCCGACGGCGATGAGGGTGAACGTCCCGGTCGAGACACTGATATAGCTGAACGCGACCGCGAAGTTCGACAGGAACCCGAGACTGCGGTGCAGCTCCGGTTTGATCCCGAGCGACTGCAGGTGCGCATCGTCTCTCGCCGCTTGGTCCGCGGCTCCAGAAGGACCGGCCACGAGCATCCTCCTCGACCATCGCCGGCGGATGGGGGACGCCGCGGGCGAGACTCACCTCTGACGAGACGACGCGAGGGCACAGCGGTCGCCCGGGTCGGCTCCCTCCTCCGTTCCGGGCTTGGGCCGGAGGATAGCACCGTGATCTGCCGCGTCAATCACGAATCTCGTGCCGGGGGACGACCGGCCGGGCGGTGTTTCGCAGCCGATCCTGGTCGCGGTGCGGCGATGCGCAGCGGCGGGCCCGCCGACCGACCTCAGCCCGCGGCGACCCCGCGGAGGGCGTCCGGCGACGGGCGATGGGACTCGACGGGCCTCACGTACCGCCCGACCATCTCCTGGGTCCCGGTCACCTGGAGCTCGGCGAACAGGAAGCCGATCTTGCGCCGCTGGGATGCCAGGATCTCGTCCTTGGTCGGCAGATCCCATAGCTGGCGCTTCAACGGTCCGATCGACTTCTTCCGGCTCGAGTAGACGAACTGCTCGTCGGTCTGATCCTTCTTCCGCTCGTCGAGGGCGTTCGAGAAGCACCAGTCGTGGATCTCGGCGTGGAGCTCGGCCGGGAACGCCGGGTGCTCGAAGAGCAGGTTCTGGAACCCGGTGGCCAGGTGGATCTCGGCGGCCTCGACCGCGGGGAACCGGTGGAACAGCTCGTCGGGCAGGGTGCTCGCGCCGTGCTGGACGCAGCCGGCCAGGCCGTAGGCCCGGGCGACCTCGCCGAGCCGGCGGATGACCTCGAAGTCGAGCTTGACCTCCGCGATCGACCCGTCTGGCAGCGGGACGCCGCCGTGGCTCGTCCCGGTCTGGACGCTCACCTTGCTGATCCCGGTCGCGCCGGGGCGCAGGCGATCGAGCTCCCGCCGGTAGCCGTCGAGGTACGCCCGGAGCTCCGGTTCGGTCGAGTTCTGCTTCCCGACCTCGCCGATCTCCCCGCCGACGCTGACCGTCACACCGTCGGGCTCGAGCTCGCGGATGAGGGCCGTCAGCTCGGCCGCCCGGACGTAGTTCTCGTGCTGCTCACGGTCGACGTCGGGCTGGGACAGATCGACCAGGGTCGAGCTGTCGATGTCGATGTTCCGGTAGCCGACCGCGAGCGCCTGGCGGCAGGCGCCGCGGATCTCCTCGGTCATCTTCTCCGGGTCGGCGGCGTACTTGGCGGCGTTGAACTGGTAGTGGTCCCCCTGGATGAAGACCGGGCCGTGCCAGTCGGCGGCGATCGCTCCGGCCAGGACGCTCGCGACGTAGTCGACCGGTCGCTGGTAGGTATAGGTCTGCTCGCTCCGGGCGAGCTCGAGGATCACCGCTCCGACATCGGCCGACGACGCGGTCTCGTAGATCGTCCGGGCCATGTCGAACGTCTGGGTGCGGAGGTTGATCGCCGGCACGGTGAACCCGTGGACCTCGCCGCGGGCACGCGCCAGGTACAGGTCCTGGATGCTGGCCGACCGGGCGCCCAGCTCCTGGCTTGCCTCCCAGATCAACCAGCGCGCAACCTCGACCGTCGATTCGTCGGCGGAGAACGCGGCCGTCCAGGCGAGGTCGCGGATGGTCCGTTCGCGGAACGTCGACTCGTCGTCGACGACCAACCGCTCGCCATCGAGGTGGGCGGTGCCGGCGAGCAAGTCGATCAGCTGGGCGACGGAGACGGCGACGGTCGACATGGGAGGGCTCCGGGGTCGGGGTTGTGGACGCCTTCCGATGGTACCGCGCCGAGCTCGGCGCCGGTGGTCACTGCCCCGGCTTCACCACCATGAGGAGGACGATGACGACGACCGACAGGCCCAGGATCATCCCGCCCTGGCGGATCTTGGCTCCGGTCGCGACCACTTCGGGCGGAGGACCGCCGGTGGGGCCAGGGGGCGGTGGGGTCGACGTCAGCTCGATGATCTTGAGCGTCGCCGGTCGCTGGACGAAGTACGAGTAGAGGACCGCGAAGACGTAGATGACGATCGCGGCGGCCAGCCAGGCGGACTTCGTCAGGTCGCGCCCGGACGCGATGATGATCAGGATCCCCGTGACCGGCATGGACAGGACGAGCGGGAAGACCAGACGGTCGCTGACGACATGGTTGGCGCGGGCCATGAAGTTAGCATGCTGCGGTTCCTTGCCGGCCTGCGCCCCGTAGATGGCGAAGGCGAAGGTCGGTCCGAACGCGACGATCGCGCTCAGGATGTGGAGGAAGAGCAGCCACGGAACGAGCCAGGCCATCGGGTCCCTCGTGCGCGGATCTGCCCCGACCGTCGCTCAGGGACGGGTCGCGGGGCCGCCGCGTCGAGAGGATACCCTTCCGGGGACCCCGTTCGTCAGTGCCGGTGCGTCCCGACCTCGGCGCCGCCGATCGAGCGCTGAAGGTCGAGACGGGCTCGCACGTCCGTGCGGTCCGCGCGGTCGTCGGCCGCCGCCAGGGCGGCGAGGACACCGGCCCGTCGATCGCACTCCTCCTCGAAGTCACCCGACCGGCGTCCCACCCGCTCCGCCAGCTCGGCGGCGATCCCCCAGGCGAAGTGCTCGAACCGGCCGATCCGCCCATCCCAGGTGGCGAGGACCGCGGGCGGAAGGCGCTGCGTGTGCCCGTGGACGTCGCGCGCCAGCGGCCGGACGTAATGCGCGGCCACCACCCGCGGGGCCGCGGTCCCGCGGTCGTCGGCCTCATCGGGGCCGGCTCGTCCGAGCACGAGCACGATCCCGAGATTCGACAGCTCGTCATCGGTCAGGTAGATCGGCCGCCGCCGCAAGCCCGCCAGGACCTCCTCGAGACCGGCCGCGTCGATCGTCGCGACCAGCCCGAACCCTCGCCCGAGCGTCCGAACGACGAGCCGGACCCGGTCGCCGGTCAGGTCGGCCGGCGGACCGGCCCCGAGCTCGCCGCCGACGAGCGTCGTCAACCGCGGGTCGGCGCCCTGAGGGTCCGCCGGGCTCGAGCGGACCCAGCCGAGCCGCTCGGCATCGGCCAGCCACGCGAAGTCCTCGGATGCGCCGGCCAGGTCGAGCTGCCGCCGCGACGACGGAACGAGATCGAGGACCGCGCCGGCGAGGTCGGCCCTGGTCGCCCGCCGTCCGTCCACCTCGGTCGCGACGCCACCGGACACGATGACGGGCACCCCACCGTCGACGAGCACCCACAGCCGACCCGCGAGCTCCGCATCGAGGAGACCGTCGCAGACCGCGTCGACGATCGTCGACGGCCCGCCGCCCGACCGCCCGGTCATCCCGGCAGGGTCCGTTCGGTGATCCACCTCGGCAGCCTACGGGCGCCGTCGGCGGAGCGTCAAACCGGACGACCCCGACGGCATGGTCGCGGCTTCCGCCCGGAGCCCGCGAGCGACCCGGTGCCGCCGCGCAACGAACGGGACGTCCGAGGGGACGGGACGGTACGACCGGATGCGTTCGCACCCGACCTGCCCGCCCGTATCGTCGAGGCACGACGCGGGGTGTGACCGCGCCGATCATGGCGAGGGTCCCGACCGGGTGGACTACCGAAGCACGTTCTGCGAGCGCTGCGGGCTGGACAGCGACCGTCTCGGCTCGGCCGGGGCCAGCGACTTCCGGGTCTGCCCGGACTGTTCGAGCACGACCTGCGCCAACTGCTGGAACCAGGTCGCGGGCCGATGCCTGGCGTGCAGCCCGTTCCGACTCGAAGGCGCCTTGCTCCCCGCCGCCATCATCCGACCCCCGGCCCCTGAAGTCGCCCCGACGAGCTCCCGGACGATCCGCCCGACCCGGGCCAAACCCAAGCCGGCCCCCGCGACCGTGGTCGCGACGGTACCGGTTAAGGCCACGGCACCGGTGACGTCCAGCCTGGCCGCGTCGATCTCGTCGGCATCGTCCGTCGCGCCCGACCAGGGATCGCGCCGCGGGATGGGTCGCGCCGCGCGGACCGGGCTCGTCGCCGCAGTCGTCGTCGCGGTCGTCGTCGGAGCGCGGGCTGTGACCCTCACCGGAGGGACCGTGGCCACCCAGGCTCCCGGGTCGACGGAAACGTTCGCTCCCGAGTTCCCCGCCCAGGCCGCCCCTGGGGTGATCGATCCGACGGC
>JADGQI010000046.1 GCA_017881905.1 Chloroflexota bacterium | reverse complement strand
CGCTCGTGCCCTCGAGGCGTACTTCATCGTCGGCGCGGAGCACGGGCTCAACGCCTCGACATTCACCGCCCGGGTGATCACCGCGACCCGCTCGGACCTCGCCTCCGCGGTGTGCGGAGCGATCGGGGCGCTCAAGGGTCCGCTCCACGGCGGGGCTCCCGCGGAGGTCGTCAGCCAGCTCTACGAGATCGGCTCGCCGGAACGGGCGGAGGCGTGGGTCCGGGAGACGGTCGCCTCGGGGGGCAGGGTGATGGGCTTCGGGCACCGGGTCTACCGCGCCTACGACCCGCGCGCGGCCGCCCTCCGCCAGGTCGCCGAGGGGATGGAGGTCCGGCCGGACTGGCTCGACCTGGCGATCCAGGTCGAGGACGTCGTCCTGCGGGTGCTGGCCGAGCTCAAGCCCGGTCGCGTCCTGAAGACCAACGTCGAGTACTACGCGGCGGCCGTCCTCCAGGGGGTGGGGCTGACCCCGGACCTGTTCCCGGCCACGTTCGCGCTCGCGCGGCACGCTGGCTGGACAGCCCACGCGATCGAGCAGGTCGAGGCGAACAAGCTCATCCGCCCCGACATGCGCTATACCGGACCCGCCGAGCGCGACCTGCCCGCCTGAGCGGCGGGGGACGCCGTAGAGCCAGCCGACGTCGCGGACGGTCCGCGTTCAGCCGGCGACGACCTCGGCGGGCGACATCGACCGCCGCGAGGCGAGGACGATCGCCCCGAGGACGTAGATCGCGGCACCCAACCAGAACGGTGCCCAGAGACCCGCGTTGACCACGATCGCGCCGAGCGTCGGGCCGACGATCCCGGCCGCGTACAGCGGCAGGTAGACGAGGTTGAGCGTCGCCGATCGACGCTCAACCGGGACCTCCAGGGCGAGCAGGCCGAAGACCATGGCACTGATCGCCGCGCTGAACGCGGCGACACCGACCGCGACCAGAGCCAGCACTCCGAGGGACCCGACGACGGGCATCAGGAACGAGGCGACTCCCCCGCCCAGGAGGGCCGCCACGAGCACCGGTCGGAAGCCGACCCGATCGCCGATCCATCCCCCCAGCGGCGAGATCAGGGCACCGACCAGCGCGGCGGTCCCGACGACCAGGGCGATCGCACTGGCCAGACCGACATCGCCATTGACCCGCTCGACCAGGATCGGGATGAACGGCCGGCTCATCTGGCTCGCCAGGAAGGCCACCCCGAAGATCGCGAAGATCCGACGGACCGCCCGATCGGCGAGGACCGCCCGGATCGCCCCGAAGGCGAGGGTCACGACTCGACCCTCGGGGACGACCGAGGGACGGACCTCGCGCGAGCCGAACCAGACGAGGGCGGCGGTCCCCACCGACAACAGCGCCGAGAACCAGAAGATCGCGGAGATCGGCAGGTGCAGCCCATCGAGGATGATCCCGCCGATGACCGGCCCGATCGCCATCCCGATCGGACCGCTCGACCCGAAGATCGCGATGACCGTGCCCAGGCGGACCAGCGGACTGACGTCGCGGATCGCGGCCAGCATCACCCCGGTGTTGCCGAGCTGGAAGCCGACGAGGAGCATGCTGAGGGCGAGCTGCCACGGCTCCCGGCTCAGCGCGACGCCGGCGAACACGACGGCCTCCACCAGGGCGCTCCGGACGATCACCGCCTTGCGGCTGTACTTGTCGGCCCACACGCCCCACAGCGGGACGAGCGGGGCTCCGACGAGGAAGATCAGCGAGCCGAAGACCCCGACGAAGCGGAGCCGGTCCGGCTCCGCCACCCCCATCTCGCGCAGGTAGAGCGGGACGAAGGCGAAGATCTGGCTGACCCCGAGGCCCTCGACCATCGAGGTGACCCAGAAGATCGCCACGATCACTCGCCAGTCGTCGGCGGCCGGACGGGTCGCTTCGAGGGGGCTCGGGAGGGTGGAGGCCATGACCGCCAAGGCTACCGGACCGGACGAGGCCCGGTCCGACGGACGGTCTCGACGTCCCGGGAGCCGGCGGACGTGCATGATGACCGCGATGCCCGAGATCGTGGTGCCTGCGTCATCGCTGGTCGTCCTCGTCGGCGTGTCCGGGTCCGGCAAGTCCACGTTCGCCACGGCCCGCTTCCGACCGACCGAGATCCTGTCGTCCGATGCCTTCCGGGCGATGGTCGCGGACGACGAGGCGGACCAGGGAGCCAGCCGAGCCGCCTTCGAGCTGCTCCACCTGGCCGCCCGTCGACGCCTGGAACGCGGCCGGTTGACGGTGGTCGACGCCACGAGCCTGACCAGGTCGGCCCGGTCGAGCCTGGTCGCCCTGGCTCGGTCCTCCCGCCGGCCGACGGTCGCCATCGTGCTCGATCCGCCCCTCGAGGTCTGCCTCGAGCGGACCGCCGCCCGCCCCGGCCGGTCGGTCGCTGCGTCGGTCGTGCGACGCCAGCACGACGCGCTGCGGCGGGCGCTCGCCGACGAGCCCTCGCTCGCGAGCGAGGGCTTCGCGAGCGTTCATCGGCTGACCGATCCGGACCTCGCGGTCAATCTCCGGATCGAGCCGCGACGGACCGCGGACACGGTTCGCGGTACCGCGGGTACGATTCCCGGGCGGACGTCCCGCGCGGATCGCCGCTGACAGGAGGATGGCCAGATGACCGATGAGCGCTGGAAGACCGTCGCGATCGTCCTGGCCGTCGTCCTCGCGGGACTGGCGTTGATCGTGGTCGCGACGAGCCTGCCCAGCGGCTCGCCGTCGAAGACCGCGGCCCCGTCGGGCTCGGCCGGCCCATCGTCGGGGGCCGTGGCGAGCGGCCCGGAGGGCAGGTCCGCCGAGCCGTCGACCGAGGCCAGCGCCGCCCCCGCGACGTCACCCAGCGCGTCGGCATCGTCCGGCCCGAGCGCGAGCCCGACGGTCCCGCCGACGGCCGGTCTGGCCCAGATCACGTTCTCGGACTTCCGTCTCGATGCCAAGTCCGACCCGGCGGGCGTCGCGCGGACGTTCACGTTCAAGACCGACGGCCCGGGCAACGTCACCGCGAAGCTGACCGGCAAGAGCCCGCAGGGGACCACCCGGTTCTGCCTGAAGGTCGGCAAGACCGCGCCGCTCTGCCGCGACTGGCACGGCGGGACGTTGACCGGCACGACCTCGTCGAAGACCCAGACCACCTTCGTGGTGACCCTGATCGGCGTCGGGATCGCCACACCGACCGTCGACCTGAGCCTCGCGTTCCGCGCGGCGGCGCCGGCGGTGACGCTGACGAACGGCACCTTCGATGGGACCGCCTCGGCCTTCACCGGCCTCAACGGCATGAGTGGCAAGGTCAAGGTCCGATCGGGCGGATCGATCTCGACCAAGGCCGACTGGGGAGCGAAGCCGTTCGACTACACCTACTCGCTCGTCGACCTGACCGAGCCGACGGCGGGCGGGGTCTACCCGGGCACCGGCACCGGCATCGACCGGACCGACCCGGTGACCCCCAGTCGGTCGTACGGATTCAGCCTCGTCAACTCGGAGACCGGTGTCGGGACCGTCCCGCTGACGATGACCATCGGCTGGAAGTAGATCGAGGGCCTCGAGCCGACCCTAGCCGATCCGGACGAGGACGATCGCGGCGACCGCCACGACGACGCCGACCGCGTGGATGCCGGCGATCCTCTCCTTCAGGACGGCCGCCGCGAGGATGAGCGTCGCGACCGGGTAGAGCGATGACAGGATCGCGGCGATGTCGAGACGGCCGGCCTGGGCGGCGAGGACGAACAATCCGTTGCCGGCCATGTCGAGGCCGCCGGCGATGAGGACGAGCGGCCAGATCCCCCGTGGCACACGCCACGGACGGCGGATCGCGAGGATGACCGAGCCGATCAGCAGGGCCTCGACCAGCCTGGTGATGACCAGCGGGGCGAAGACCGAACCCGGCGACAGCCGGCTGATGACGAGGTTGAGCAGGCCGAGAGCCGTCCCCGCGACGATGGCGATCGGGACATCGGCCGGGACGCCGCGGATCCGACCGAGCGACGGGTCGGCCGACGTTCCCGGGACGCTCGACACCAGGATGACCGCCACCAGTGCGAGCACGATCCCGAGCACCGCCGCGGGACCCGGCAATCCCTGGAGGACGATCCCGGCCATCACCGGGACGACCGCCGACAGGACGCCGCTGATCGGTGCGACCACGCTCATCCGGCCAGCCGCCAGGCCGCCGTACAGAGCCGCGATCCCGATCCCGCCGAGGATCCCTCCCACGATCGCGATCCCGATGTCGGGCGGCCCCGGGATACCCTCGCCACGAGCAGCGGCGACCCCCATTGCCACACCCAGCCCGAGGATCTGCGAGAAGAAGACGACCCCGAACAGCGGCGCCCGGCGACCCGCCAGACCACCGCTGAAGTCGGCCGATCCCCATGCCGCAGCCGAGGCAAGGCCGAGGACGACGACCGCCGTCTGCGGGTCCATCGAACGTGCTCCCGGTCAGGCCGGCGTGGCGGTGCTCGCTCCGTCGGCCTCGTCGTCGACCGCGGTCGGTCCGGGGAGCTCCACGACGGCATCGGCCGCGGCGTCATACCGGTCGGTCGCCGTGAGGTAGATGACCTGGTGCTCGGCGGTCAGCTCGCGGAGCAGCTCGAACCCCCGGGCGGCGTGAGTGTCGCTGAAGGTCACGAACGGGTCGTCGAGGACGAGCGGCGGCCGTCGGTCGCCCGTCGCATAGCGGACCAGTCCGAGGCGAGCCGCGAGGTAGACCTGTCCGAGGATCCCATCGGACAGTTCGCGGACGTCGACCCAGTCGCCCTTCTCCGGGGCCACGACCGAGATATCCAGGGTGTCGTCGTCGATCCTCACCCGTCGGTAGCGCCCATCGGTGATCCGCGCCACCGCCCCGATCATCGTCCGCTCGAGATAGCGCGTCGCACGCGCCATCGTCGCTTCGGTCGCCCGCTCGAGACCGCCGAGCGCGGCCTCGTAGACGCGGGCTCGGCGCTGGAGGCTCGACAGCTGGTCCTGCCAGACGGCCAGACGCTCGGTCTCACCCGCCACCTGGTCCGCGTCGATGGGGTTCGCGTCGACCTGCGCCCGCGCCTGCGCCTCGGCGATCCGGGCCGCCTCGAGGGCGGCCTGGGCAGCCTGCGCCTCGGCCTCGAACCGTTGGCGCGCCCCCGGCTCGCGGGCAGCGGGATCGACGCCGGCCAGCTCGGCCGTCTTGTCGACGATGTCCTTGGCCGCGGCGTCACGGCTCGGGGCGAGCGAGTCGACCGGCTCACGCCCGACCAGCGTCTCGAGTCTGGCGTTCAGGGCGTCGATGGCCGCGACGTGGGCCTCCTCGCGCGTGAGCAGATCCTCGGCGGCGGCGAGATCCGGCAGGCCGAGTCCCTGGAGCTGGGCGGCCGTATCGGCCTCAGCCTGGCGCAGCTCCGCTTCCATCTGGGATCGGCCGCGGAGCCGCCGCTCCACCTCGCTCTCCGCCATCTCTTTCTGGCGTCGGAAGCCCTGCGCGGTCCGGCGCTGACGGAACGCGACGAAGCCGATGATCAGCCCGAGGAGCGCCACGCCAAGCCCGACCAGGCTCAGCACCGACAACCCGGAGAGGACCTGACCGGCCACCGCGAGGCCGACCCCGACCAGGACGGTCACGATCGCGGCCATCGCGATCGGGCGCCAGGTCGTCGTCGGAGCGCTGACCTCGTAGTCGACGTTGACTTCGCCGGACAGGATCGCGCGCAGCTCCGTCAACTTGGCATCGAGGACGCGCAGGCGGTCGACCGTCTGCCGGACGACCGGCAACGGGTTCGGCGACGGATGAGAGTCGTGGAGCCGGGCGAGCTCTGCGGCGGCGTCGACCGCCTCGGTGTAGCGCGCTTGTCGCTCCTTGGCCGCGGCGAGCTCGAGGACCACGGTCTCGGCAGCACGGGCCTGATCGAGCAGGTGCGTGCGCGCCGCGAGGTCGGCGGCGGCGGCCTGGCTGACATCCTGGGCCGCACCGAGCGTCTCGCGATCGACGACGAGCCTCGCGAGGCCGGCCTCGCCGGTGTCGACCACCGTCTGCGACCGGACGACCGCTTCTTCGGCGATCCGCAGCCGGCCCGGGTCGCGCTCGCTCCGGGCGTTCAGGTCGTTGAGGACCCGTTTGAGCTCCTCGATGGCCGCCGTCGTGCTCCGATCGGCGGCGCTGATCGACGCCGACAACCGCTCGCGAAGCGTCGCCTCATCGCGGTCGAGATCCTCGAGCTCGCCCCTGGCGACCAGGGCGGTCGAGCGGAAGAACGCCGCGGTCGGAACACCCGTCAGGTCGGCCAGCTGCGAATCGACGGTCGCCGGGTCCGTGATCGCGACGCCGTCCACGGTCAGCGTCGCCGATCCGCCCGGCCCGAAGGCCTTCTCGACCGAACCGCTCCGGCCGGGCCCGCCGGGTTCCGACGGATCGAGCGTGAAGTCGAGGCTCACGGTCGGCCGTGCATCCGGTTCGGCATCCCAGGAGCGGAGACCGGCGACCGCGACCGGCGGCGGGCCCGCCAGCGAGCCCGTCAGCCCGAGCTCGATGGCGCGAGCGATCGTGGTCTTGCCGGCCTCGTTCGGCCCCCGGATGATGGTCAGGCCGGGAGCCAGATCGATCTGCAGGTCGCGATAACGCTTGACATCGCGGAGCTGGATCCGGGCGATCCTCATCGACCGACCTCCTGGCCGGCGAGCAGCCTCCGGCCGAGGCGGAGCGCCTCGCGCAGCTCTCCGGCAGCGTCGCCGCCGGCGGTCTCGGCCGCGGCGATGCGCTCCTCGAGGTCTCGCAGGAACGTGCCGGCGATCGTGTCCTCAGGCGGCAGCGGCCGCGGACTGAGCGGGGGCTGACCGAGATTCCGAACGCGGATCCGAAAGAAGCTCCCGGCCAGCGCCGCCTCGAGCTCAGCCGGGTCGACGTCCAGCTCGTCCCGCCACTCGCCGACGAGGTCGGCGTCGAGGATCAGGTCGGGGTCGCCGCGCTGGCCGAGGGCGTCGATCAGGGCGGCGCTGTCGGCGACGCTCGGGAGATCGACCTCGACGTGCTCGGCCCGCGTCCGCCCGACCCGCTGGCGCTCGACGGTCGGTCGTCCCGCGCTTTCGTCCAGGGTCACCAGGAGGACGTCGCCGGTGGCTTCGCCATCGACCCGGACGAGCTCGGGCGAGCCGCTGGACCCCCAGCTGACCGTGGCGGCGCGGCCCGAGGCTGCGGCATGCGGACCGCCGATCGCCAAGTAGTCCACCCCCGCCGCAGCGATCTCATCGTCGCGCGGCCGCGCCGGCCGATCGATCACCCCGATCCGCCAACCGTCGTCGGCCAGACCGGTCGCCGGGAACCGGGAGGTCACCCGGGCGCCGAGGGCGGACAAGGCGATGTCCGGCGTCGCATCCGAGAGGATGTCGATCGAACCGCGATCCCCGCTCGCCCCGGCCAGGTGGGCCAGGTCGTAGGCGTGGTAGATCGACGCGCGCCCAGGCGCATCCCCAGGCCCGGGCAGGATGACCGTCGAGATACGAGCGGCTACGAGCTTCCGCAGGGCGGCCGCGACACGTTCGGCCGAGGCACGTGACTGGACGCTCGTGTCGAACAGGTCGCCTGCCACGATGACCAGGTCCACCGGGGCCGCCACGGCGAAGTCCACGGTGCGCTCGAACGCCTCGAACTGGCGAGCGCGCAGGTCGGCCGCTCGCTCGCCGAGTGACGGGTGGCGCGCGCCGAGATGGACGTCGGACGTCTGAAGGAGACGGAGCATCGCCGGTTCGGGACCTCCTGATCGGCTCGGGGCCGGACGCACCGTTCCCGGGCCGTCGACCCGGACGTCGCCCGGCCCCGGATCGACGGCCGGGGCCCGATCTCCGTCAGGATTCTGCGAGCGAGGAGCCCCCTAGCCCTCGCTCGCCGACCCGAGTCTCGCGCCGCATTGTGACAGGTTCGGTGGCACGTCGGCGACCTGACACCGGGTGCTCCGGGCGCCGCCCGGAGACGCCAAGGTCGTGGGTCGGGGTCGAAGGTCGGGGTCGATCCGGCCGGGGTCGGGTCGGCTTCCTCGGGCGCATCGCAGCGGTCCCCGGGCGCGTCGCAGGAGGATTCCGTCGACCGGTGATATCCTGCGGGCACAACACCGGTGCGCCCCGAATCAGGCACCTCGAACAGATCGACTCCTGGGTCGCGCGGCACCCGGCCACTCTCGCCACCCGCCCTCCCGTCCGTCGTTCGGTTCGCCCTCGGGACGCACCCTGAGCTTCGTGATGTCCCTGGAGGACTGGGTTGACTTACATCGATCGGACCCTCACTTGCGTCGACTGCGGCGTCGAGTTCATCCACTCGGCCGCCGACCAGGAGTTCTACGTGCAGAAGGGGTTCGTGTCCGACCCCAAGCGCTGCACCAGCTGTCGCGCCAGCCGCCGTGCGACCCGTGACGCCGGCGACGGCGATCTGCGAGATATCGGCGGGCCGCGCGGCTACGAGCGTGGCGAGCGACCGGTCCGCGAGTACTTCGCGGTCCTCTGCTCGTCCTGCGGCAATCAGGCACAGGTCCCGTTCAAGCCACGGATGGATCGTCCCGTCTACTGCTCCGACTGCTTCCGGTCCCACTCGGCCGGCTGATCCCCTCGGACCTCGAACGAAGGCCGGCACCCACGAGCGGGGTGCCGGCCTCATCGATTCACGGGATACGCGATGGCCGGTCGGTCCTGGCCGCTCACCGGTGAGCGACGTGGGTCCGCCCGGCCTTCGCCAACGGGTCGACCCGGTGCCGGCCGACTCGACTCGTTGCCCATGGATATCGGTCCGTCGCCCGCGAGGTTCATCCCCCCTCGTGGCGCCCTCACGCGGCGAGACCCCGACGCAGCAGTCGGGGTCTCGCGGAGGTCCGAACCCGGGAGGAGGCCGGGTCGGCCGAGGGAGGGTCGCTCCGCATCAGATGGTCGACTCGCACCGTTGCCACGGCATCATCGCCGCGTAAACCCTTCGCCGCGTGATCCGAGCTCGGCGGGCGCGGTCCGAGGCGGGGCGCCGGTCTGAGGCGGGGCGCCGGTCTGAGGCGGGGCGCTCCATCGGTGCCTATACAACGAGCATTCTTACGAGGCCGCTTGCCGGTCAGGAAGACCGACCAAGCCACGCTCCTGGGCGCCGCTCTAATCATGGTGGTCGTATCGAGGCCAATCCGGCGCGATCCACGGCCTCCGTCCTCGGTTCGGACAGCGGGCAAGGCACTGTCTAGTCATGTCCGTTGTAGCGGGATCGGTGGCCGGCTGGCCCAGGTCAGGGTCGGAGGCCGGGGCCAGTGGTCGGCGGGGCCCGGGCCAGGGTCGGAGGCCGGGGCCAGCGGTCGGCGATGTCGTCCGTCGCTCAGGTCCGGAAGGCTTCCCCATGTCGATAGCGCTCTCGGTGGCGGCCACGCCAGACGGTGACCCGGCCGCGTCCCCGGACCTGCCAGCCGCCGTCGCGACCGATCGCCGCGGTGCCCTCATCGAGGCCGAGGACGGTGGTCCCGCGGG
>JADGQI010000045.1 GCA_017881905.1 Chloroflexota bacterium | reverse complement strand
TCCTGCACACGATCCGTGCCGACGAGACGAGGGGGACGGGGTTGACGTACGGCCCGCGACCGGGCTACTTTGGCACTGACCGAATTAGGTGATCGACGAAACAGGTGATGAACAAGGTCTACCGGGCTCTGAGCGATCCGACCCGTCGCCGGGTCCTGACCCTCCTTCGCGAGCGCGACATGACGGCCGGCGAGTTGGCGGCGAACTTCAGCCTGAGCGCGCCGACGATGTCCGGACACTTCTCGGTGCTGAAGGAGGCCGACCTGATCCAAGCCGACCGGGTCGGCTCGACGATCACCTACCGACTCAACGTATCCGTCCTCCAGGAGGCCCTCCTGGCCTTGATGGATGCGTTCAGACTGGACCCCGAGAGGAGCTCCCGATGAACCTGCGACCGCTGCTGATCGTGATCGTCGCCACCGTGGCGGCGACGCTCGGTCTGGCGATCGTCGGCTGGATCCAGCTCCCGCCCGACGCCCAGGTGCCGATCCACTGGGGCGTCGACGGCCAGGTGAACGGGTATGCCCCGAAGGCCGTCGGACTCCTGCTCATCCCGGCGGTCACCGTCGGCCTGTCGGCCCTGCTCTACTTCCTACCGAGGTTCGAGCCGAGGGCCCAGAACCTGGCCCGGTCGGGCCCGGCCTACGTCCGGATGTCCAGCGCCGTCCTGATCCTGATGGCGGTCGTGCAGCTCGTCCTCGTGGCAACGGCGTTGGGTCGGCCGATCGACGTCACGGCCGTGCTCAGTGTCGGGATCGGGGCGCTGTTCATCGTCCTCGGCGACGTCCTCGGGAAGGTCCGCAGCAACTTCATGTTCGGCGTCAGGACGCCGTGGACCCTCGCCAGCGATCTGTCCTGGAACAAGACCCACCGGTTGATCGGCCGGCTGTTCGTGATCCTCGGGTTCGTCGTCATCGCGACCGGGGTCGTCGGCGGCGGCTGGCCGTTCTTCGTCGTCCTGATCGCCGGGATCGGGCTGATCCTCGCCGTCGCGTTCGTCTATTCCTACCGGGTCTGGAAGGTGGACCCGAACCGCCAGAAGGTGGGTGAGGCCGGGTGAGCGGGATCGAGCCTCAGCTCCTCGTCCTCCTCGTCCCGATCGTCCTGGTCGAGCTGGGGCTGGCCGTCTGGGCGCTCTACGACCTGACCCGGCCCGGTCGTCGCGTCCGCGGCGACAGCCGCCTGATGTGGGGCCTGATCGTCCTCCTCGTGTCGCTCATCGGACCGATCCTGTACTTCGTGGTCGGGCGCCAGGAGAGCACCGGCGAGCCCGAAGCGCCGCCCGTCTGGCCGACCGATCCGGCCGTCGCGGCTCCGGCAGCTCCGGTGGCTCCGGCAGCTCCGGTGGCTCTCGCTCCGGCGCCGTCGGTCTCCCCGATCCCGGCTGCCGTCGCGCCGGTGCTCACCGCCGCCCCGGTCGCGGCTGCCGCCGAGCCGATCCCGAGCGGTCCCTCGGCGATCGCCAGCCGCGGCCTGACCAAGCACTACCCGGGCGGGATCGTGGCCCTCGATCGGCTCGACCTCGATGTCCCCGCCGGCTCCGTGTTCGGGCTCCTGGGTCCGAACGGCGCCGGCAAGACGACCACCCTGCGGATGCTCGTCGGCCTCGCCCGGCCGACGGCCGGGACCGCGACCGTCGCGGGCGTCCCGCTCGGCGATGAGCGGCTGACCGCCAGGATCGGGTTCCTCGACCAGGATCCGCGCTACTACGGCTGGTCGACCGGTCGGGAGCTGGTCGAGCTGGTGGGTCGACTCCACGGCATGGATGGCACCGAGCTGCGCGCCCGGGTCCACGAGGTCCTGGACCTGGTCGGCCTGGCCGACGCCGCCGACCGGCGGATCGCGACTTACTCCGGCGGGATGCGGCAGCGCCTCGGGATCGCCCAGGCGCTCGTCAACCGACCCGCGGTGCTCATCCTGGACGAGCCCGTCAGCTCGCTCGACCCCGAGGGGCGACGGGACCTCCTGGCGCTCATCGGGCGGCTGCGCGGCAGCGCGACCGTCCTCTTCTCGACCCACGTCCTGGCCGACGTCGAGCGCGTCTGCGACCGGGTCGCGATCCTGGATCACGGTCGCCTGGTGGTCGTCGGCCCGCTCCAGGCGCTGCTCGACCGCTACGCCCTGCCGATCTACCGGATCGATCCCGAGCCCGGCCAGTCCGAGGCCGTCGACCGCCTCGTCACGTCCCTCCGGGCGACGGACTGGACGATCGACGTGTCACTCGACCTCGGTCGGCTGCGGATCACGGTCAACGACCCGGCGCGCGCGGCCCGCGAGCTGCTGCCCGCGATCGTCGCGGCCGGGGTCGCCGTCGCCGGCGTCGAGCGCGCCCGTCCATCGCTCGAGGACGTCTTCCTCCAGCTCACCGGGTCGGCGGGGGCCTCGGCCGCGCCGGGCGCAGTCACCTCCGGAACGGCGGGTGCGGCGTGAACGGCCCGGTCGTGCTCCTGCGCAAGGAGATCGTCGAGTCGTGGCGGACCCGCCGGCTTCCGGCCGTCCTGATCATGTTCATCGCCATCGGGCTGCTGGCGCCGCTGACCGCGAAATACCTGCCCGAGATCATCAAGGCCGCGCTCGGCGACGAGATCAGCGTCCCGATCCCGACCCCGACGGCGGCGGACGCCGTCCTCCAGCTCCAGAAGAACCTCGGTCAGCTCGGGGCGTTCGCGGCGATCGTCCTGGCGATGAACGCCGTGGCCGGCGAGAAGGAGCACGGGACGGCCGCCTTCTTGCTGACCAAGCCGGTCCGGCGCCGCGCGTTCATCGGCGCGAAGCTCGGCGCGCTCGGTCTGGTGCTGGCGCTGGCGGTCGTCGCGTCCGTCGTGGTCGGCTGGGTCTACACGGCGGTCCTGTTCCAGCCGCTGCCGGTCGCCGGCTGGCTCGCCCTCGGCGCCCTCAGCTGGCTCGGGTTGGCGGTGTGGGCCGCGATCACGTTCTTCGCCTCGACCGTCACCGGCTCGGCCGCGGCCGCGGCGGGCGTCGGCATCGTCGCGTTGATCGTCCTGTCGCTCGTGTCGGCCATCCCGCAGATCGGCCGCTTCCTGCCGCCGGCGCTCGACGGACCCGCGCTCGCGCTGGCAGCCGGCAACACCGCCGACCTCGCGGCCGACACGCTGGCGACCGCGGTCGTCGGGAGCGTCGCCCTCCTCGTCGCGAGCTCCGTCGGGGCGTGGCTGGCCTTCCGGCGCCAGGAGCTCTGATCCAGGGCCGCCTTCAGACCACACCGTCCGTGTGCAGCCGAGCGATGGCCTCGGTCCCGAACCCGAGCTCGGCCAGGACCGCGTCCGTGTGCTCGCCGAGGAGGGGCGGCGCTGACCGGATCGATGCCGGTGTGCCGGCCAGCTTGAACGGGACGCCGACCTGGCGGATCGGCCCCAGCCGGGGATGGTCGACGTCGACCACCATGCCGCGCGCCCGCGCCTGGTCGGACGTGAGGGCGGACAGGACGTCGTCGATCGGGCCGCACGGGACCTCAGCCGCGTCGAGTCGCTGGAGCAGATCGGCGGTCGATGCGGCCAGCAGCCGCTCGGCCAGGATCGGCCGGAGCGCGGTCCGGTGCTCGACGCGAGCGGCGTTCGTGGCGAACCGGGGATCCATCGCCAGGTCCGGGATCTCGAGCGCAGCGCAGAACCGACCCCACTGACGCTCGGAGCCGACCGCGACCGCGATGGCTCCATCGGCCGTCGCGAACGACTCGTACGGGACGATGTTCGGGTGGGCGTTCCCCCGGCGACCCGGCGCCACGCCGGTCGCGAACGCGTTCTGGGCCTGGTTGACCAGGACCGCCAGGGTCGACTCGAGGATGGACACGTCGATCCGCTGGCCTCGGCCGTGCGCGGGGGAACCGGCCCGCTCCCGCCCGGCCAGCGCGGCGAGGACGGCCACCGCAGCATGAAGGCCGGTCACCACGTCGGCGATCGCGACGCCGACCTTGGTCGGTTCGCCGCCGGCGTCGTCGGCCTGGCCGGTGATCGACATCAGGCCCGCCGCGGCCTGGACGACGAAGTCGTAGCCGGGCTTGCCGGCGTCGGGACCGGTCGTCCCGTAGCCGCTGATCGCCAGGTGGATCAGCGCCGGGTTCAGGGCGGAGAGGGTCGCATCGTCGAACCCGAGCCGCTCGAAGCCACCGACGCGGAAGTTCTCGACGAGCGCATCCGCGCGGCCGATGAGTCGGCGCAGGACCTCCCGACCCGGCTCGGTCTTCAGGTCGAGCCGGATCGATCGCTTGTTCCGGTTGACCGCGAGGTAGTACGCGGCGACGCCCGGATCGTCCGGCGCAAGCCGGCCG
This sequence comes from Chloroflexota bacterium, assembly GCA_017881905.1. Taxonomy (GTDB): domain Bacteria; phylum Chloroflexota; class Limnocylindria; order Limnocylindrales; family CSP1-4; genus Chersky-267. The sequence continues at coordinate 12,482 of JADGQI010000045.1, read as the reverse complement.
GCCCCGACCCATGGCGGGCCCCAGGCGCGGGTCCCGTCGCCTTCCGGCGGCTCGACCTTGATGACGTCGGCGCCGAGATCCGCCAGCAGCATGGTGCAGTAGGGCCCGGCCAGGACCGTCGAGCAGTCGGCCACGAGGATCCCGGCGAGCGGGCCCGAGGGTGGTGCGGTCCGCGAGGTCGGCGACATGGTCACGAGCGTAGCCCGGCACGCGATCGCGCGTCGAGGCTCCATGCCGCAAGGTCGGCTAGGATTCCGCGATGACCGAACCGCGCCGCCGCACCCTGATGACCGTCCACGCTCACCCGGATGACGAGACGATCGGGACCGGCGGCGCGATGGCCCGGGCCGTCGCCGACGGTCACCGGGTGATCCTCGTCACCGGCACCCGGGGCGAGCTCGGCGAGATCGTCGTGCCCGAGATGGACACGCCCGACAACCACCGCCGCCTCGGTGAGATCCGGGCCGGTGAGCTCGAGCGGGCGATGGGCGTCCTCGGGGTGACGGAGTGGGAGAACCTCGGCTATCGCGACTCCGGGATGATGGGGACCCCCGGCAACCATGATCCCCGGTCGTTCTGGCAGGCCCCGATCGACGAGGCTGCCGGACGACTCACCTGGCTCGTCCGCCGCTACCGACCCGACGTGATCACCACCTACAACGCGTTCGGCGGCTACGGCCACCCCGACCACATCCGGACCCACGATGTGGGCGTCCGCGCGTTCGAGCGCGCCGGCGATCCGGTCTGGTACCCCGAGCAGCTCGCCACCGAGCACGGCGGGTCGGGCGGGTCGATCGAGGAAGGCGGGCTCGCGCCGTGGGCGCCGTCAAAGCTCTACGAGCAGGCGATCCCGGCATCCGTCCGCGGGCTGATGGCGGAACGGCTCAAGTCGCTCGGCAAGACGAGCTTCTGGGAGCCGCCGGACGACGCGACCCCCGAGCAGGTCGCCGAATTCGAGGCGTTCGCGGCGAAGATGCTCGTGCCGGACGACACGATCACGACCTGGCTGGACGTGTCCGGCGATCCGCTCGAGAAGAAGTGGGCCGCGATCCACGAGCACGTCACCCAGATCAGCGACCAGAGCCCGTTCATGCTCCTCGGCTACGAGGGCTGGCGTGAGAGCTGGGGCCGCGAGGCATACATCCTCCGCGACTCACGGGTCGGGACGACCCTCCCCGAGACCGACCTGTTCGCCGGCCTCGACTGACCCACGTGCCGGGCTGAACGGACCCGGCCGAGTCGATCGACCCGGGGGTGTGACCCTCAGCGCGCCTTGAGCGCGTCGCGGATCTCCGTCAGCAGCACGACCTCGTCGCTCGGGCCGGCCGGCTCCTCCTCCTTGATCATCACCTTGGCGATGACGTAGACGACGAGCGCGACGATGACGAAGGTGATCACCGAGTTGATGAACGAGCCGTAACGGATCGCGACCTCGGTCTTCGGGTCGCCGTTCACCGCGGCGAGCAAGACGATCTTCATGCTCGCGAAGTCGACGCCCCCCAGGATCCGCCCGATCGGCGGCATCAGGATGTCGTTGACCAGCGAGTTCACGACGTTGCCGAGGGCGACGCCGATGATGACGCCGATCGCCAGGGCGAGCGCGTTGGTCTTCAGCAGGAATTCCTTGAAGCCGCTCATCGACCCGATCCTCCTCGTCGTGGACGCCTACCAGGGAAGCAGCTTCCTCGAGGCGTCGAACAGCTGGCCCATCACCACGCGACCCGTGCCGGCCGGATCCATGAAGTTCGGTTGTGACTTGTCCAGGATCACGTGGGGCCTGATCCGAGCCTGGGCGAGGTCGCTGCCGCGGAAGGTGAGCTCGAGGGTGATCCCCTCCATCGTCGGCTCCGACCAATCCTGGTCGAACACGAAGTTGCCGAGGGCGTACCAGATCGGCTTGCCCTTGTAGACCTCCATCGCGCCGACCCAGTGTGCATGGTTGCCGATGACCATGTCGGCCCCCGCGTCGATGATCGAGCGGGCCAGCGCCTGCTGCGCGGCGAACGGCCTGGGGCTGTACTCAGTGCCCCAGTGGGGATAGACGATGACCACGTCGGCGCCGTTCGCGCGCGCCTTCTTGATGTCGGCCTTGACGACCGCCCGGCTGAGCTGGGCGCTCCCCGCCGACGACGGACCGGCACCGTACGCCTTGGCGATGGTGTCGTAGCCGAGGATCGCCACCTTGACCCCGTCGACCGTCGCCGTGGCCGGCGTCCTCGCCGCCTTCAGGTTCGCCCCGGCGCCGGTCGACTTGATCTTGTACTTCTTGAGGTTCTTGACCGTGTCGATGATCCCCTGCGAGCCGGCGTCGCCGATGTGGTTGTTGCCGATCGAGACGATATCGATGCCCGCCTTGGCCAACCCCGAGATGAGCTTCGGATCGGCCGAGAAGGTCGTCCCCTGGGTGTGATAGCGGAACGCGTCCGGAGCCGGGTTCTCGAAGTTGGCGACCGCGAGGTCGGCCGACTTGAGGAGGTCGCGGACCGCCCCGGCGTCACCGGTCCGGCGGGTGGTCGGGACCGGGTTGCCGAGCGCCGAGCAGCAGGTCCGACCGGTGATCGTGGCGGTCCCGCCGTTGAACGGGAAGTCGGCGCCCTTGCCCTGGATCTTGACCACCTTGGCGACCCCGCGGTCGAGCATGATGTCGCCGCCGGCGACCAGCGTCCAGGTCGAGCCGGGATCGAAGGCCGGCTGCGTCCCCGCCGGCAGCTGGGCGTTCAGCGGCCACGCCGCCGCGTCGGTGACGCGGTCGACCCCGAACAGGCTCTTCGTGCCCCAGGCCAGGGCCCGGACGGCCGGGGTGACCTGCTCGGCGCGCAGGAACGCCAGCCGGTCGCGGTGCTGCTCGAGGTCCTTGATCAGCGTCGCCACGTCCTTCGCCCGGATGATCGTGCCGGAGGTGCCCGCGGCGGGGGTGCCGAGCGCGGTCAGGATGGCGTCCGCGTCGGCGTCGACCAGCTCGAGCGCGGCGTAGCCGCCCTTCTGGCCGGAGACGGCTTCCTTGACATCGGCCGACCGGACGCTCGTCTCGGTCGACCGGAAGTCCACGACGGGCACGATCGGGACGGCGCCGACGGTACCGGGTGGCGGTGCCGGCGAACCCGAGCCCGAGCCCGCGGACGGCGAGGCGCCACCGGGCTGGTCGCTCCCGACCGGTGACACCGAACCGTCCCCGGGGGTGGCACCGACCGCCAGGTTCGAGGCGCCTGGGCCGCTCGGTACGGGCGTTGCCGGCGATCCCGGCCCGGGGCCCGCCAAGAGGATCACCCCGACGGCGAGGATGGCGACGACACCGACCGCGATGGCGACCGGCCCGACCGCGATGCCACGACGACCCTCGTCGATCCGGTGGGCGTGCGTACGTTTTCGGCGCGGTTCGGTCACTCGAGGAGTCTGCCAGATATGTCCCGCGGCATAAGGAACGCCCCGTCCGGGCGGGAGGACGGGGCGTAGGGAAAAGCGTCGATGGCGGACCCGACCGGATTCGAACCGGCGATCTCCAGCGTGACAGGCTGGCATGTTGGGCCGCTACACCACGGGTCCGTTGCAGCGAATGCGGAGGATAGCAGGTGACGGTCGGGTTGTCGCCCGAGCGACGTGCTCGTCGGCCCGGCCGGAGGACCTCCCGACCGAACCTATACTGGCCGGATGCGCCTGATCGATCTGCGCTCGGACACCGTCACGGTCCCGACCGACGAGATGCGCCGCGCGATGGCCGCGGCGGAGGTCGGCGACGACGTGTTCGGCGACGATCCGACGGTCCGCGCGCTCGAGGAACGGGCAGCGGAGCTCCTCGGCAAGGAGGCCGGGCTGTTCGTCACGAGCGGGACGCAGGGCAACCTCGTCTCCCAGCTCGCGCACCTCGGTCGCGGCCAGGAGACGATCGCCGCCGAGAACAGCCACATCGTCATGGACGAGGCCGCCGGGCACGCCGTCGTCGTCGGGACCAGCGTACGGGCGCTTCGTGAGCGACCCGACGGGACATTGGACCCGGTCGAGATCGATGCGGCGTTCCGCGACCCGACCGACCCGCACGAGCCGATCAGCGGCATGGTCACCATCGAGAACACTCATGCCCATTCGATGGGCCAGCCGCTGTCGGTGGAGTACACGACGGAGGTCGCCGCGATCGCCCACCGCCACGGCGTCCCCCTCCACGTGGATGGAGCCCGGTTCTTCAACGCCGTCGTCGCGCTGGGCGTCCCTCCGGTCGCGCTTGCCGGCCCCGCGGACAGCGTCACGTTCTGTCTGAGCAAGGGCCTCGCCTGCCCGGTCGGATCGGTCGTGGTCGGCCCCCGGGACTTCATCTGGCGGGCGCGTCGGGGCCGGAAGCTGGTCGGTGGCGGATTGCGCCAGGTCGGGGTGCTGGCTGCCCCGGGCCTGCTCGCCCTGCGCGACGGCCCGAGCGGCATGATCGAGCGCCTGGCCGACGATCATGAGAACGCCCGACGGCTGGCCGACGGCCTCGCCGAGATGACGGCGATCGAGTCGCCCGGCGGGATCGCCCAGCCCGACGCGGGTCCGCTCGACCCCGATCGCGTTCGGACCGACTTCGTCGTGTTCAAGGTCGCGCGGTCGCGGGCTGCCTTCCTCGACGCCCTCCGTGCGCGGAATGTCCTGATGGTGGAATATCCGCACGGTCAGGTCCGCGCCGTAACCCACTACGGGATCGAGGCGGACGACATCGAGACCACCCTGGCCGCGGTCGCCGCCGTCCTGCGCGAGACGGCTCCCGCGACCGCCGGGACGCAATGACGACCGCCTGCCGGAGCGGCCGTCTCGGAGGACCCACGTGACGCACGACGCGATCGACGACCTCGCGATTCCCCGGCCCGCTCCGGCCGCCGAGCCGGGTCCGCTCGACGACCGGTTCTACGACCTCGTCGAGGCTCGCTTCCGAAGGATCGTCCGCGATCACCCGGACTTCGCCACGTTCATCGGCATCCATACCGAGGATCACCGGCTCGGGGACGGCGAGCGCGACGCCGTCCTCGGCGAGATCGCCGCCGAACGCGCGCACCTGGCGGCGGTCGAGGCGCTCGACGTCGCAGAGCTGTCGGCCGATGCACGGTTCGAGCGCGACCTGGAGATCCACAACGTCCGGCGCGACCTGTTCGACTCCGAGGTCCAGCGACTGTGGGAGCGGCGGTCGACCGCCCTCGACGGGATCGGCGATCCGTTGTTCGCCCTGTTCGCCCGCGACTTCGCGCCGCTCGCCGAGCGGCTCGATGCGATGACCAGCCGGCTCGAAGCGGCGCCGCACTTCCTCGAGCAGAGCAAGTCCCGGGCGGTGGTCCCCCAGGTGCGGCTGTGGCAGACCATCGAGATCGAGACGGCCGGTGAGATCCCGGCCCTGTTCGACGAGATCGGCGCCGCGGGTGCCGGGGTCCTCGGGCCCGCCGAGAAGCGCCGGCTCGACGCGGCGATCCGGGCGACCAAGACCGCCGTCGCCGACTACCGGACCTGGCTCGAGGGCACGCTCGCGGGCGGGACCGACGACTGGGCGCTCGGGCGCGAGCGCTACGACGAGCTGGTCGCGCTGCGCGGGTTCGACGGGGTCGACGCCGACGCGATCCTGGCCATCGGCGAGGAGCAGCTCGAGCTGAACCGGGCCGGCCGGGTCGCGGCCGCGCGCGAGATCGACCCGACCGTCGACGAGAAGACCGTCGTCGGGCGGATCAAGAGCGACCATCCGGCGACGTTCGCGGCCGCCCTCGACGCGTACCGGGAGGTGATGTACCGCGCCCGGCAGCACCTCATCGACCACGACATCGTGACCGTCCCGGACGATGAGCGGATCGAGGTCATCGCCACGCCCGAGTACATCCGGAACGTGATCCCGTTCGCCGCCTACTTCGACCCGCCCAAGTTCGACGCGGATCCGAACGGGATCTACATCGTCACCCCGTCGGTCGGCAACGACGCCAACGCGATGCGCGAGCACAACTACAGCTCGATCAGCAACACCAGCATCCACGAGGCCTACCCGGGCCATCACCTCCAGCTGTCGGTCGCCGGCAAGCACCCGAGCCTGACCCGAGCCCTGACCAACGCACCGGAGTTCGTCGAGGGCTGGGGAATGTACTCCGAGCAGATGATGCGCGAGCAGGGCTTCGACGACGCCGCGAACTTCCGCCTGAATATGTACACCGACGCGATCTGGCGAGCCTGCCGGATCATCCTCGACGTCCGGATGCACCGCGGCGAGATCGGCGTCGACGATGCCGTCCGGTATATGGTCGAGCGAACGAGCTTCGAGACGTCCAACGCCCGGGCCGAGGTCCTCCGCTACACCTACACCCCGACCTACCAGCTGAGCTACCTGCTCGGCAAGGTCCTGCTCCTCCAGCTCCGCGCCGACGAGCAGGCCCGACTCGGTGACCGGTTCTCGCTCAAGACGTTCCACGACACCCTGCTGCGCAACGGGAGCCTGCCGATCAGCTTCCATCGCCGCCTCCTGGAGGGCGGATCCGGTCGTCGGGCGCTCGGCGGTGCTCCCGGCACCGACCGGCTCGCCGCTCGGTAGCCGCTCGTGCAGGTCATCCCCGCCATCGACCTCGAAGGCGGACGCTCGCGGATCGTCTACTGGCCCGGCGCCTCGACCGGCGAGGGCACGCCCACGGATCGGCCCGATCGGATCGTCGCCCGATTCGTCGAACAGGGCGCACGAGTCGTCCATCTCGTCGACTTCGACGGGGCCCGTTCCGGGATGCCGGTGAACCTCGATACGATCGGGGCCGTCGCGGCGCGGGTCGCGGTGCCGCTCCAGGTCGCCGGCGGGATGGAGAGCGCGGACGCCATCCGGCTGGCGTTCGCAGCCGGCGCCACCCGGGTCGTGCTGGCGATGTCGGTCGTGGACGACCCGGCGCTGCTGGCCGACTGTCTCGCGGTCGCCGGTGACTGGCTCGCGGTGGGGCTCGATCCGCGGCCGGATCGATTGGCCGCCTTCCCGTGGAAGCGGCCGACGGTCCCCACGATCGAGGCGCTCGTCGGTGAGCTCGTCGGGCTCGGGGTCCGGCGGTTCGTCCTGGCCCATGGCGGGTCCGGTCCGGACCACGCGCTGCTGTCCCGGCTCGTTCGGTCGTACGATGCGGACATCCTCGTCGCCGGTGGGGTCACGGACCCGGCCGCGATCTCACGCGTCCGCGATGCCGGCGTGGCCGGCCTCATCCTCGGAGAGGCGCTCCTCTCCGGTGCCATCGACTACCCCGCCGCCCTGGAGGCTGCCGCATGATCCCGTCGTCTCTTCGTTCAGCGCTCGTCGCGCTCGGTACGCTCGCCGTCGCGGGGGCGGTCCTCACCGGCTGCGCGGTCGGCAAGACGACGACGGCCCAATCGCCCGTCGTCGCAGAGATCACGATCGCGCCATCGGCGGCGGCCGGTGCCTGCCCGACCTCCCAGCCGGCGGCCCTGCCGGCGGGCGAGAAGCCGACCGTCGCGATCGACACGCCCAAGGGTGCGATCACCATGGAGATCGACGCGGACCTGTCGCCGATCGCGGCGGGCAACTTCGTCGCGCTGGCGGAGTGCGGCTACTACGACGACGTCGTCTTCCATCGGCTCGTACCGGGCTTCGTCATCCAGGGCGGTGACGGCGAGTTCGGCAAGGTCGGGGCGGACGGCAAACTGGCGAACCCCGACAAGGCCGGGACCGGGGGACCGGGCTACACGATCAAGGACGAGCCGGTGACGACGAAGTACCAGCGCGGCACCGTGGCGATGGCGCGCGGCAGTGACGCCGACTCGGTCGGCTCGCAGTTCTTCATCGTGCTCGACGACGCCGCGGCACAGGCGCTCGCCGACCCGCAGTACAACAACTACCAGATCATCGGCAAGGTGACCGCCGGGATGGAGGTCGTCGACGCGATCGCAGCGATGCCGAACAGCGGTTCGCCCAGCAATGCCGCGATCGACCCCGTCCCGATGACCAAGGTCATCGTCAGCAAGTAGGAGGCACCATGACCCGCGCGACCATCGCCACCGAGATCGGCGACATCGACGTCGAGCTGTTCACCGAGAGCGCACCGAAAGCCACCCAGAACTTCGTCGACCTCGCCAACAAGGGCTTCTACGACGATGTCATCTTCCACCGGGTCATCCCCGGCTTCGTCATCCAGGGCGGAGACGGCGAGTTCGGCAAGAAGGCGACGCTCAACGCCGGCCGGGTCGGGACCGGCGGTCCCGGCTACAAGTTCGCCGACGAGCCGGTCAAGGGGAATTACACCAAAGGCGCGCTGGCCATGGCCAACTCGGGCCCGAACACGAACGGCAGCCAGTTCTTCATCTGCACCGACGACCTGACCGGCCGCCTGCCGAAGAATTACACGCTGTTCGGCCAGGTGACCCGCGGACTCGATGTCGTGGACAAGATCGTGTCGGCTCCGCGCAACTCGCGCGACCTGCCGGACGCCCCGGTGGCGATGACCAAGGTGACGATCATCGAGGACTGACGGGTCCGGGCTATGCCCAGCGGACGCGCGCCCGAGCGCGGACGGAACGGCGTGACGCCCGAAAGGTTAAGGAATTTTCACCACAGAACCTGACAAAACCCTTGGATTCAGGTCGCCTGACAGGTACAGTAAGGTCGCTGTGAAAACAGCCGCTGCCCCAGCTTCAAGGTCATGGGTAGGTAGGGTCAGGGTAGTCGGTGCAGCCGACGTGATAGATGCCTTTGTGGCGTGGCAGAAGAGTCCGTTTCGACGGACACCTTCACCGGGACAGCATCGGAGCGGTTCTCTTCGGAGAACCGCTCCGAACTTGTTTCCGGGTCGGACGGGGCCGCTGCCGCGCCGGCCCTGACGAAGCGGCCGGCCCGCGAGGAGACCGGCCGTCGTCGGTCGATGGACGGATCAGCGGGCGAGCCGCTGCCAGCTCGACCCGCCGCCCGGGTCGGGGAAGACCAGGTCCTTCCAGGTCCCGCGCTGCGGATCGATCAATACGTGATGGCTGCCGGGTTCGCCCGGGATCTCCCACAGGATCGACCCGTCCGGCGACCAGCCGAACTCGGTTCCGTAGGCGCCGAGATCCGGACCGGCATCCACCAGGGATCCACCGTCGAGCGGCTGGATCCCGAGGGGCATGATCCTCGCCTGTCCTGAGCTGTTGTCCCAGCGCTGGAAGGCGATCCGGGTCCCGTCGGGTGACCACTTGATGTGGTTCTCGTAAACCAGCCCGGGCTCGTTGGTCAGCTCGTGGGCCGACCCGGTCCCGTCGGCGGCCATGATGTCGATCCGGGCCTGGTTCGCATCGCCGCCCCGGAGCTTCAGGAACGCGAGCCTCGTGCCGTCGGGCGACCAGGACGGTCGCAGTCCGTCGCCGGCGACATCTCCGGTAGCGAAATGGAGGAGCTCCCTGGGGCCAGACCCGTCAGCGTCGGCCACGAACAGGCTCGAGCCGTCGGTCGAGTCACGGATGAACACGAACTGGTCGCCAAGAGGCGGCCGGAACGCCCCGGGATCGACGTGGGCGTTCGTGACAAGGATCCGGGGCGCGGTCTTGCCGCTCACGTCGTACCGCCGTACGTCGTCGTTCGTGAACGAGTTCACGACGATGCCGGAGCTGTCGGGGGTCCATTGGATCCCCCACTTGTCCGCCTCGAGCAGCGGTGCCTGGCCGATGGCCCGGACGTTCGAGCCATCCGCAGCGGCCACGACGAGGTCGTACCCGCCCGTTGTCGTCCGCAGGAAGGCCAGCTGCCGACCGTCTGGCGAGTACATCGGAGCGCTGTCGAACTCGGGGCCGGTCGCGATGGCGACGGACTTGCCGGTGATCGGATCGCCGGCGTAGATGTCGCCCGCCGAGGTCGCGTAGGCGAACGAACCGTTGGCCGCCAGTCCGAACGGTGCGGGGACTCTCGGCCGGCTGCCGACGTAGGCGGCCAGGCCGACGGCGAGGAGGGCGGCGAGGAGGGCCAGCAGGCCGACGGTCCGCCACGGGACCGTCCTGCCGGTCATCCTGCCGAGCGTGATGACGCTCATGGGGATCCACCTTTCAGGGAGGGTCCAGGCCGGCCGCTGACGCATGTGCGCGGTCTGCTGGACCACGGAGTCTCGGTAGTAGGGGATCGGCTCGATCAGCAGATCGGCCAGCAGGTCGGGCAGCTCCTGCTCGAAACGGCTTCGGGAGGTCATGCCAGCTGCCCTCCTCGGACCGGCTCAGGAGCCTGCCCAGGTTCTCGGTCGGCCAGCACCGTCGCCCGCATCGACGCGAGCGAGTAGTGCAGGCGGGACTTGACGGTCCCGATCGGGATGTCGAGCGCCCCCGCGACCTCCTGGAGTGGCATCCCCAGGAGGTAGTGGAGCGCGACGACCGCACGATGCGCCGGGTCGAGGTCCCGGAGGGCCCGATCGAGCAGGTCGTGTTGGGCGAGATCGTGCGAGAGGTCCCGCGTCGCGGGTGCATCGGTCGGGATGAGCTCAACCTCGACCGGGCGTCGACGACGGTGCCGAGCGAGGTCGAGGCAGGCATTGACGGTGAGTCGGTGGAGCCAGGCGTCGAACCGATCCGGGTCGCGCAGGCCCGGAAGGTCACGCCAGGCTCGGATGAGCGCTTCCTGGACCGCGTCTCGCGCGAGATCGCGATCCCGGAGCACCAGTCGGGCGGTCGCGTCCAGCCGCGCGATGGTCAGGTCGACAAGATCCGCGAAGGCGTCATGATCGCCTCGCTTCGCCCGTTCGACGAGACCGTGCTGGTCCACGCTTCGCCTCGACTGCGGCACGACCTGGGCGGTCGTACTCGACAGCGTATGGCGTCGGCGTCGGCGAAAAGGTTCACCGGCAGCTGCACGCCATGAGGCGCCGAGCCATTTTCAAACCTTTTCGCCGGCCCTCCACTCATGATGGGTGACACGTCCCGCCAAGGGCGCGCGAACGAGGAGAGAGGGTGGACCGGACGCTGATCGAAGCGGCACGGTCCGGGAACGAAGAGGCATTCGCCTCGATCGCCCGTGGCTCGGCTGACCGGCTCTTCGCCGTCGCGCATCGGATCCTGCGAGACGTCGGACTGGCCGAGGACGCCGTGCAGCAGACCCTCGTCACGGCCTGGCGGCAGCTTCCGGAGCTCCGCGAGGTCGATCGGTTCGATGCCTGGATCCACCGGATCCTCGTCCACGCCTGCTACGCCGAGGCGAGGCGAGCGCGCCGATGGTCCGCCAACGTACGGATGCTGTCGGTCGACGGGCCGGCGACACCCGACACGACCCTTGGCGTCGCGACGCGCGACGCCCTCGACCGCGGATTCCGGCGACTTCCGCCGGAGCAACGCGCCGTCTTCGTGCTTCACCACTACCTCGGTTGGCCGCTCGCTGAGATCGCCGAAACGCTCGGCGTTCCGCTCGGGACGGTCAAGTCGAGGATCCACTACGCAACGTCGAGCCTGCGCGCGGCCCTCGAGGCCGACGCCAGGCCATCGACTCCAGCCTCGCGGGAGCGGATGGCATGACCGAGAACGACTTCGACCGGACGGCACACCTGTGGCTCGAGGATGGGCCCAACGACATGTCCGATCGGGCGCTTCAGGCCGCACTCGACGAGATCCACGTCACCCGACAGCGCCGAGCCCGGTGGCCGGCGCGGAGGTTCACTTCCATGGGAAATACCGCTCGCCTTGCGGCGGGAGTGGCGGCGATCGTCGTCGTCGCCTTCGTCGGCATCAATCTGATCTCATCCGGGAGCGGAGGCGTCGGCGGCCGTGTAGCAACCCCGAGCCCGACTCCGACTCCGAGCCCGACTCCGACTCCGAGCCCGAGCCCGCGTGCGTTGGTCGTCGGCCGGGCGGTCTCACTCGAAGCCGGGACCTACGTCACCGCCGACCCATTCCTGTCGCGGGTCACGTTCACCGTGCCCGCTGGCTGGTCCGGGAACCTGGGCGGCCCATATCTGGCGGATCTGGGACGTTCCGGCGATACCGGCGCGGTGGGCTTCTCGATCTTCGACAAGGTCTACGCCGATCCGTGTCATTTCGATCGGGGGCTTCTCAACCCGGCCCCTGGACCCGCGGTGGACGACCTGGCGACCGCGTTGGCGAGCCTGCCAGGTTTCAACGCGACCCCCCCGACCGACGTCACCATCGGTGGCTACAGCGGCAAGCAGCTCACCTTGACGGCTCCTACCAGCGTCGCCGGTTGCACCTTGGCGCCGGGTGGGACCTTCCGGGTCTGGGAGCTTCCGCTGGGTGCGACCGGCGACATATCCCCTGGTGGGCGCGACCGGGTCTGGATCCTCGATGTCGACGGCCAGCGCCTCGTGATCGACACCCCGGCAAAGCCGGGCCAGACCGCGCAGGCCAGTGCCGAGGTCCAGGGCATCCTGGACTCCATCCGCATCGCCCCGATCGCGTCACCGTCACCGACACCGAACCCCTCGTAAAGGAGGACCGCCGGCCGGTACCTCGGGCGGCACCGGCCGGCGGACGGTCGAAGGCCCCGGCGTTGCCGCCGAGGCCTCCAGGTCTTGTCGTCGTGACGACTAGGCCGTGACGGGGAC
>JADGQI010000044.1 GCA_017881905.1 Chloroflexota bacterium | reverse complement strand
GCGATCTCAGTCTGGCGAGGCCGCCGCCAGTGCGCGTCGGTCGAGACGGCTCCGGACCCGCCGGACGACCCGCCAGCCTCGCGTCACCAGTCGCTCGTCCTGCCAGCCGAGCGGAAGGCCGTCACCTGCCAGCCAATCGCGGAAGGTCTCCGGGCTCGTGTCCGCGTAGACGATGATCCGCGCGAGCGCGAACCGGTCGTCCGCCGGGTGGGTCATCGCCTGCTTGATGCCGCAGGCGTTGGTGTACCCGGCGTCCCTGACCGCCCGCTTGATCGAACCCGTGTGGTAGCCGTACGGGTAGGCGAAGCTGGTGACGGCCTGGCCGAGGCCGTCCTCGAGGACCTGACGCGACCTCACGATCTCGTCGGTGGCGTCCGCCGGCCGCAGGAGGTCGAGCGCGAGGTGGCGGTGCCCGTGGGCGCCGATCTCGATGCCCTCGGCTGCCAGTTCGCGGATCTCTGTCCACGACAGCAGCGGTCGATCCGCCTCGCCATCGGGGGCGAGCCAGCGGCTCGTCCCGCCGATGTAGGCGCTGACGAGATAGGCCGTCGCCCGCAGGTCGAGCTCGCGGAGCACGGGAAGGACAAGCCCGTGGACCTCACGGAAGCCGTCGTCAAAGGTCAGCACGACCGTCCGGTCGGCGGCGCGGCCACCCGGTCCTTCGCGATCGGACAGCATGTCCCCCACCGTCCGCGTGCGGTAGCCGGCCTCGGCCACGGCCGCCATCTGCTCCCGGAACAGGCCTGGATCGATCGCGAAGCCCCGGTACCGTTCCGTCGCCTGCTCGGTCACGCTGTGGTAGACGAGTACCGGGGTCCGGTCCGGCCCGTCGCGCCTGCCCCCGTCGACCGCGGTCAACTCGATCGGAGCTCCGGCTCGGGGTCATCGCCACGCCTGCGGGCCACCCGTAGTCGCGCAGTCGCGTAGGCGATAGGCCCGAGGGCGAGGCCAAGCCACTCGCGGACCGTCAGCTCGCGCGGATAGTCGGATCGGCGCTTGGCGTTCTTGGGCGACCCGGGGTCGAACATATAGGCAACGCCGCGCGGCAGGCGCCGGCCCATGGCCGCCACATGCCGCGGATCCGTGATCACGGTCCGGGCCAGGTATGCCCCGAGCCCCAGGCCATAGCCGAACAGCACGCGGCGGAGTCGAGCGTAGGAGCGATGGTGGTAGTGACGGACCAGCATCGACGGTTCGTACGCGAGCCGCGAGCCGCCGTGCAGGATGCCCAGGAACGCCGCCAGGTCCTCACCGCCACGCGAGGTCGTGCCGCCACCCAGTGCGACGTCGAACCCCCCGAGACCGATGATCGCCGGGCGCCGGAACGCCATGTTGGCGCCCGATCCGAGCGTCCCGACGATGTACGGGAGGAGCGGTGCACCCGCGGGAGGCAGAGCCGGATCGAGGACGCGTCGGGTGAACCCTTTGTCGAACCCGCCGTATTCCTCGATCAAGACCTGGGCTTCTGTCTCGAGCTCGGCCGCGACGATCGGACCCGTGACGCAGTCCACCTTCGGGTCGGAAACGAAGCCGTGGACCACGGCGGCCGCCCACGCCGGATCGACCAGGACGTCATCGTCCAGGAACGCGACGAGGTTCCCGCACGATTCGCGAAGGCCGAGGTTGCGCGCCCGCGACGTGCCGGCCCGAGGCTCGCGGATGTAGCGGACGCCCGGCAGCCCGGCCTCGGCGATGGCCAGCTCGGTCGCGTCGGATGAGGGTGCATTGTCGACCACGACGATCTCCAACCCGGGATATCCGGTCGCCAGGGCGGATCGGACGCAGGCGAGGACGCGGTCGGCCCGGTCTCGCGTCGGGATCACGACGCTCAAGGCCGGGGGCGGTGACCCGAGTGCCGGACGGACACGGCAGACGGGCAGCGCGGCGGTCCCTTCACGGAAGCCGACCCATCGTTTGGCCGGCGCGCCCGACTCGGCCGACCCGTCGCTCGGCACACGGGCGGTCGCGTCGACCCCGTCCTCGCGCAGATGGGTGGCGATCGCCTCGGCCAGCTGTGCGCTCACCAGGTCTGCCAGATCGTCGCCGTTCACCCCGAGCTCGGGGAGGCGGGCATCGACGAGACCGATCGGGACACCATGCAGCCGGACGATGGCACGGACGCCGACCGCCGGGAGCTCCCGGCCGCGAGCAGCCAGGATGGCCGGGATCCGATCGGAGATCTCCAGGTCGACGACCCTGATCGGTGCCCGGACGAGCCGGCCCGCTTCCTCGTGGCTCATCGGTTCGAGCTCGAGTTCGGGCCCGGCGCCGAGGCGACCGCGGGCCCGAGTCGACGCGCCCGTCGTCTGAGCTGGACGGTTCCCACGACATAGCCGACCGTCGTGATCGCAAGGCCGGCAACGATCGCCCCGGCGCGAGCGACGCCCGTGCGGTCGCCACGCAGGACTGACCCGAGCGCGCGCACGACGCCGGTCGGGAGCACCACGAGGGAGTACCGGAATTCGCTCGAGAGGCCGGACCGTCGGCCCCGCAGGGCGCTGACGATCGCCTTGGACCGGCCCTCGTGGTAGCAGCGAGACCGGAAGTAGGCCCACCGGTTCCGGTCGGGCGAGACTCGATGGCGGACGCGTGCCTGCG